>CAUTRO010000023.1:0-10426 GCA_963540685.1 uncultured Streptococcus sp. | reverse complement strand
CGTAGAAGTTCGCAGACGTCCGTACTCACCTAAGGAAAGTTTTTTAAGAAGTCTTTGTCTTCAATTTGAACAATCCCTCAAGCAGGGATTGTTTTTGTTTGTCTTGCTTTATTTACGATACAAGCGATCGTACTGGTAGACAGGGTCCATGGTGACGTTGATACCGAGCTTGCGAAGGACGTTCTTGTCTTCGTCTGTCAGCATCACAGTTGAATGGGCTTCGCTACCTTTCAACTTGCCTAATTCTTGCATGGCAAGCTTAGCGTCTTCATTGCTCATGGCCGTAATGGCAAGGGCAATGAGGATCTCATTTGAGTGTAGGCGAGGGTTGCGACTACCCAAATGATTGATCTTCAGACCTTGGATCGGTTGCACGTATTCTGGTTCGATCAACTTAGTTTCTTTGTTAATGTGAGCTAGTTTCTTAATAGCATTGATCAAGAGGGCTGCAGTTGGACCGAAGAGGTCAGAAGTTTTCCCCGTCACCATTTCTCCGTTTGGCAATTCAAGCGCTAAGGCAGGCTCCCCTGTTTCTTCTTCTTTTTGACGGGCAAGGACGGTTACTTTCCGATCATTTGGCGTAATCCCCAAATCATTCATCAAGAGCTCAATCTTCTTCACAGCTCCTTCACCGACACGCTCTGCCTTGACATCCAAGATGGTTTGGTAGTAGCGACGGATGATTTCTTGTTGAGAGGCTTCGATCGCAGCTTCATTGTCCACAATGGCAAAACCGACCATGTTGACGCCCATATCTGTAGGAGAAGCGTAAGGAGAGGTTCCTAAGATCCGTTCCAACATGCGCTTCAAGACAGGGAAGATTTCGATATCGCGGTTGTAGTTGACCGTTGTTTCCCCGTAGGTTTGGAGGTGGAAAGGGTCGATCATATTAACATCGTCTAGATCCGCAGTCGCTGCCTCATAAGCCAAGTTTACTGGGTGGTGCAAAGGAAGGTTCCATACTGGGAAAGTCTCGAACTTAGCATAACCAGATTTGATGCCATTCAATTGGTCATGGTACATATTAGACATACACGTTGCCAGTTTACCAGAGCCAGGACCAGGAGCTGTCACCACGACCAAATTGCGGCTAGTCTTGATGTAGTCATTTTTCCCCATGCCTTCAGGAGAGATAATGTGGTCCATATCGGTTGGGTAGCCCTTGATCGGATAGTGTAGATAAGAGGCAATGCCACTTTTCTCTAGTTGTTTACGAAAGGTGTCTGCGGCAGCTTGCCCAGCATATTGGGTGATGACGACGGACCCAACGTAGATTTCTAATTCATTGAATTTGTCGATCAAGCGAAGCACTTCTTGGTCATAAGAAATTCCAAGATCCCCACGGGCTTTTGAGTGTTCAATGTTGTTAGCATTAATAGCAATGACAATCTCCACTTGGTCGCGCAATTCTTGGAGCAACTTGATCTTATTGTCTGGTTCGTATCCAGGAAGGACGCGAGCAGCGTGGAAGTCCTCTAACATCTTGCCACCAAATTCAAGGTAGAGCTTACCATCGAATTGATTGATCCGCTCAATAATGTGGTCACGTTGCAAGTTCAAATACTTTTCAGAACTAAAAGCTTGTTTTTTCATGTAAAACTCCTGTATATAAGGGAAGGGCCTGCTACACAGAACCAAGGATGAGTGTTCCCTTCCCTACCATTTCATTCTTTCATATTATATCAGAAAATAGATGGAAGATAAAATATTCTAAGATACTTTCCTAAGATGAGGTTAGACATCATAGAATTTGATTGTTCAGGCATATTTTTTACATAAAATGACCTAAGTGATGCTAAACAAATAAAATGAGGTAGTCTATTAAGGTCATTGCAGTGTGCACTTAAACTTTCCGCTGTGAGAAAAGTCCTAGAAACAAACTTGTTTCTAGCACTCGGGAGTTTTAGAACCTTAGGTCCATAACGTCCGTATTCACCTAAGGAAAGTTTTTAAGAGGATTTTATCCTCGATCTGAAAGCCCCTTACGGGGCTTCAGATCAGATTTGCTTAATAGTGTTTGATCAGATCAACTGTAGAGCGATCCAATTTCTTAACCAATGCTTGCAAGAAGGCTTGCGCTTGCAAGAAATCATCCATGGCATAGAGGGTTTGATGAGAATGAATGTAACGTGCGCAGACACCGATGGTTGTCGATGGGACTCCACCGTTCTTCAAGTGTGCTGCACCTGCATCGGTACCACCTTTGGCACAATAGTATTGGAATTTAATGCCTGCTTCTTCAGCAGTTGTGAGCAAGAAGTCTTTCATATTTGGTAGCATGATGTGACCTGGATCGTAGAAGCGAAGCAAGGTTCCTTCACCAATCGCGCCCTGATCCCCAAAGACATCGGCTGCTGGGGAACAGTCCACAGCAAGGAAAATCTCAGGATCAAATTTAGTTGTTGAGGTGTGGGCGCCACGAAGTCCCACTTCCTCTTGAACATTGGCCCCTACATAGAGTTCGTTATTTAAGGCTTGTCCAGAAAGGCTCTTGGCCAGTTCGCTGACCATCAAAACGCCATAGCGGTTATCCCATGCCTTTGAGATGACGTTTTTACCATTTGCAGTGAGAATCGCAGAGCTGTCTGGTACCAAGGTATCCCCAGGACGGACCCCATAGCTTTCAGCTTCAGCTTTAGAGGCAAATCCTGCATCAAAGACAATGTCGCTAATGGCAGGCATTGTAGGACCACCTGTTCCACGTGTCAAATGTGGCGGAACAGATCCAGAAATAGCAGGATATTCACGTCCATCTCGCGTAAAGAGTTTGAAGCGTTGGCTGCTGACCACCATCGGGTTCCAACCTCCGATTGGAACAACACGGAAAGTTCCATCAGCTTTGATTTCGCTGATCATGAAGCCGACTTCATCCATGTGGGCAGCTACTAAGATACGAGGAGCATCGGCTGCTTTTGAGTATTTGACCCCGAAGATTCCACCGAGACCATCTGTCACGATTTCGTCTACATGAGGGGTCAATTGTTGGCGCAAATAATCCCGTACAGGAGCTTCATGACCTGAGATGGCAGGGATTTCAGTTACTTCTTTGATTTTCGAAAATAAATCAGTCATAGGATACCTTCTTTCTGATGTTATTTTATCACTTTTTTCATGAGGATGGTAGCGTTATTATAGAAATGCGGTTCAAAATAGTGAAGGAGGAGATCCAGCCTAGACCATTGTCCCTCTGCTTATTTTGTGTTACAATAGGCACTATGAAAGCTAAAAAAATTATTTTGTCTAGTCTGGCTCTAGCAAGTGCAGGAGCTCTTGCGGCCGGTGTTTATAAAATTGCCAAAGATCAAAAGCGTCTCCGTACCCAAGAAGAGTTGGTGGCAGAGGTACGGGAGCAAATGGAAGCCATGGGGACAATTGCGACCCTGTATGTGGAACTCTACGAATCTAGCGAAGAGCGCATAGTAGGAGGCGTTATTTTTGAAGATGAGCATCATTACCGCTTTGTCTATGAGGATAGCCTCTTGCGCTATGAAGAGGAAAAACTATGATTACACCAAATTCTCTAGAAGAAATTGCTTCTTATGTAGAGCAAGATGGCAAGAAAGTCTTTGTCTTTTCAGCGGATTGGTGTGGAGATTGTCGCTATCTTAAGCCTTTTTTACCGGAGATTGAAGCTGAAAATCCCGAATTTACCTTTATCTTGATTGACCGAGATGCCTATATGGATCTGGCGAAAGTCTGGGATGTTTATGGGATCCCTAGTTTGGTAGTTCTGGAAAAGGATAAGGAAATCGGGAGGTTTGTCAATCGGGATCGGAAAACCAAAGCCCAGATTACAGCATTCTTAGCAGGATTAAAATAGGAGAAAAACATGATTGTAACATACAACAAAGAACAAGTCGGCGATGTATTGATGCTGACCTTGAAAAATAGTGGGGAAGCAAAGCTAGCGGTGGAGAGAAAGGGAAAGGTGGCTCGCGTTTACCGGGAGGATACCCAAGAAACGGTTGCCTGGAATATCTTTGAAATCTCAACTTTCTTTGCCGTAGAAGGCAAGGGCCAAGTCTTTTTGACAGATGAACAAGTGGCTCGTTTGAACCAAGAATTGGAGGCAGAAGGTTTTGCAGAACGCTTGGTCAACGATCAAGAACCAAAATTTGTGGTGGGAGAAATCCTTGAGATGGTGGCCCATCCAGATAGTGACCATTTGAATATCTGCCAAGTAGCCATTGGGGCAGATAAGACGGTTCAGATCGTAGCAGGGGCTCCAAATGCGCGTGTAGGCCTCAAGACCATTGTTGCTCTTCCAGGTGCCATGATGCCGGATGGTAGCTTGATTTTCCCAGGGGCACTTCGTGGTGAAAAAAGTTATGGTATGATGTGCAGTCCTCGCGAATTGCACTTGCCAAATGCTCCTCAAAAACGAGGCATTATTGAATTGGATGACGCAGAAGTAGCAGGGACACCATTTGATCCTGCTCGTCACTGGAAGGAATAAGAGAGTGGGACAGAAATCGGTCATTCGTTAGAATTCGATTTCGTCGTCCCACCTCCGCACAGTTGAGTAGGGCTGTAAAAGCTGATGAAATCAGCGTAGTAGAGCCCACTCAACCACTGCGTCTTGCTCGACAATCCAAAGAAAATTGAGAGGCTAGGACTTTTGTCCCAGCCTCTTTTTTGATGATTTTGAGTTACAACCTCCATTTTTTGAAATTTTTTCGAATAAATAGATAGGAGGTAAATGATGTATAATAAAGTTATTTTAATTGGTCGCCTCGTAGCGGCTCCAGAATTGCATAAAACCAGCACAGACAAATCCGTTGCCCGCGTGACCGTTGCGGTCAATCGTCGCTACAAGGACCAAAACGGGGAGCGAGAGACCGACTTTGTCAATGTCGTTGTCTGGGGAAAATTGGCTGAAACCATGGCCAGTTATGCTAGTAAAGGCAGCTTGATTTCTTTAGATGGAGAGATTCGCACACGGCGTTACGAGAAAAACGGGGTCATGCAGTATGTGACGGAGGTCCTCTGCCAAAGTTTTCAGTTGCTAGAGAGCCGAGCTCAGCGAGCTATGCGGGAAAATGGTGGAACAGGAGATCTAGCTGATATCATCTTAGAAGAGGAAGATCTTCCCTTTTAGAAGCAATCAATGAAAAGCTGGTTCGGTAATGGTCCAGCTTTTTCTTTTTTTATTTGATGCATCGTTCGGTATTTATGTGTTGGAAAAAAGAATAGTGAATGGACCTCCTTTACTTGCACTTCATTCTCAATTTTTATCAGGAGGAATCCCATGGTTACAAAACAAGAACTTGTCAATGGATATGAAACAGAAATCAAGTACCAACGCCACATGCTTGAAAACCTTGGTCGTTGGTTTAGTTTACTCTTTATCATTGCCAGTATTGGTGTGGTCTTGGTCTATTTCTTTCACAAAAGCTTTCTCCCACTCATGCTTCTCGGAATGTTACTAGCTGTGGTTGGAATCTTGGGGATGTTACTTTTCGGATATGGGATCTACCGCGGGCGGATCAATCTCCAAAAAGTGATCAATGATTTCAATCAAAAATTGACAATGTTAAATTGATCGTTTGGAAACATCTCATCTCTTTTTGAGGTGTTTTTTTCTTGACTATTTCTGACCAAGTGATACAATAGAAACATAAGTTAGCACTTGGGTATGAAGAGTGCTAAAAACACGTATGGAGGAATGAACATGTTAAAACCATTAGGAGACCGCGTGGTCTTAAAAATAGAAGAAAAAGAACAGACAGTTGGTGGCTTTGTCCTTGCAGGTGTCAGCAAGGCAGATACCAAGACAGCTGAAGTTGTTGCAGTTGGTGAAGGTGTTCGTACCTTAAGTGGCGAACTCATCGCCCCAGCTGTGAAAGCAGGAGATCAGGTCTTGGTGGAAAGTCATGCAGGGATTGAAGTTAAAGATGGGGAAGAAACCTACACCATCGTTGGAACATCAAACATTCTTGCAATTGTAGAGTAAGAGAAGAAAGAGGTAAGAGAAATGGCAAAAGATATTAAATTTTCATCAGATGCACGTTCTGCAATGGTCCGTGGTGTCGATGTTTTAGCAGATACAGTGAAAGTTACTTTAGGCCCTAAAGGACGCAATGTGGTTCTTGAAAAATCATTTGGTTCTCCATTGATCACAAATGATGGGGTGACTATCGCCAAAGAAATCGAATTGGAAGACCATTTTGAAAATATGGGTGCCAAATTGGTGTCAGAAGTGGCTTCTAAGACCAATGATATCGCAGGTGACGGTACAACAACTGCAACGGTCTTGACCCAAGCCATCGTCCGTGAAGGGATCAAAAACGTTACAGCAGGGGCTAACCCAATCGGTATTCGTCGTGGGATTGAGACCGCTGTTGCAACGGCAGTAGAAGCCTTGAAAAACAATGCGATTCCAGTGTCCAGCAAGGAAGCCATTGCTCAAGTAGCTGCCGTGTCTTCGCGTTCTGAAAAAGTTGGTGAGTATATCTCAGAAGCTATGGAAAAAGTTGGCAAAGATGGGGTCATCACCATTGAAGAGTCTCGTGGAATGGAAACCGAGCTTGAAGTGGTTGAAGGCATGCAGTTTGATCGTGGTTACCTCTCACAATACATGGTGACCGATAATGAAAAAATGGTGGCAGACCTTGAAAATCCATACATTTTGATCACTGACAAGAAGATCTCAAATATCCAAGAAATCTTACCATTGTTGGAAAGCATTCTTCAAAGCAACCGTCCGCTCTTGATCATCGCAGATGATGTGGATGGGGAAGCACTTCCAACGCTTGTCTTGAACAAGATCCGCGGTACCTTTAATGTCGTAGCTGTCAAGGCTCCTGGATTTGGAGATCGTCGTAAAGCAATGCTAGAAGACATCGCTATCTTGACAGGTGGTACAGTCATTACAGATGATCTTGGTTTGGAATTGAAAGATGCAACCATTGAAGCACTTGGTCAAGCAGCTAAAGTTTCAGTTGATAAAGACAGCACTGTCATTGTCGAAGGTTCTGGTAACCCAGAAGCAATTGCTAACCGTGTTGCTGTCATCAAGTCACAAATCGAAACCACAACATCTGAATTTGACCGTGAAAAATTACAAGAACGTTTGGCTAAATTGTCTGGCGGTGTTGCCGTGATTAAGGTCGGTGCTGCAACAGAAACAGAATTGAAAGAAATGAAACTCCGTATCGAAGATGCCCTTAATGCGACTCGTGCAGCCGTTGAAGAAGGGATCGTTGCTGGAGGTGGTACAGCTCTTGTCAATGTCATCTCTGCAGTCGCAGCTCTTGAATTGGAAGGGGATGAAGCGACCGGACGCAATATTGTTCTTCGTGCCTTGGAAGAGCCAGTTCGCCAAATTGCTCATAATGCAGGTTACGAAGGATCTATTGTGATTGATCGCTTGAAAAATGCAGAAGTTGGAACTGGCTTTAATGCAGCAACAGGTGAATGGGTCAATATGATTGATGCAGGAATCATCGACCCTGTCAAAGTGAGCCGTTCAGCCCTTCAAAACGCAGCTTCTGTTGCTAGCCTCATTTTAACAACTGAAGCAGTCGTAGCCAACAAACCAGAACCAGCAGCCCCAGCAGGACCAGGAATGGATCCAGGCATGATGGGTGGGATGATGTAAGACACTTAGCCTAATGGGTGCTGAAGCACCTCATTAAGCTACGGCAAGCACCATGGTGCCTTGCCGAAGTGTCTTACTAAGAAAACAAAGAAGGCATTATCGGCCTTCTTTATTTTCTGTCGTAACCGGTACATGATTGAGATTTCGTTTCTCATCATTGGACGGTAGCCGCTATGTTGCGGTCTACTTAATCATCTTACTAGTTGCTTGCTTTCTTTTTGTTATGGAATAATATTTTTATTTTAAATTTTGTAACAGAAATGATAAATACTAGTTAAAGAGGACTTGTGTAGATGCTTGAAAATCAAGCGTTTGCGGTATTTTTTGATGGAGGAGTATTTGCCAACAAATTGCAATACAAATTAACTGATTTTGTAACAATTCTAGTGTATACTATTAAGAGTAGATCACAGGTCTACATTGTTGCAAGGGGAGAACTTCCCACATACATGTCTATTGACAATAAAACTTGATCGTAATATCGCTGTTAGTAAAATGAGAGTTTGAACATAGTGTAGATTTTATCGACCTTTTTCATATTAAAAAATATTTTTCAAATTCCCCTTGCGCAAGCTCTTCCGGATTCCTCCGGGAGAGTTTTTTCTTGTTAGGGAGAAAAAGATAGAATGCCTTTTGAGTCTACTTTGAAAGAGTGGCTCAGCAGCTATTATTTATGATAAAATAGAACATATTCGTCGAGGGGAAGGAGTGAAGATTTTGTTGAAGATTTTTGTGTTAGAAGATGAGTGGATCCAGCAATCACGAATCGAATCGGTCTTGCAGGATCTCATCCGTCAGAAATCCTTGCAATGCAAAGCGCCAGAAGTGTTTGGAAAGTCAAGCCAGTTGCTGGATGCTATCACAGAGAGAGGCACTCATCATCTATTCTTTTTAGATATCGAGATTAAAGGTGAGGAGAAAAAGGGTCTAGAGATCGCAAAAGAGATTCGTAAGAAAGACCCCCATGCGACCATTGTCTTTGTCACCACTCACTCTGAATTCATGCCCGTTACCTTTCAGTACAAAGTAGCCGCCTTGGATTTTATTGATAAAACGCTGAGCGAAGAAGAGTTCAGAAAAAGAATCGACTCGGCCATTGACTATACCTTGGAGCAAGCTGGGACTACGATTGCGCAAGATGCTTTTACATTTGAGAGTGCGATGGCGCGTGTACAAGTTCCCTTTAATAAGATTTTGTATGTTGAAACGTCTCCAACCATTCACAAGGTTATTTTACACACCCAGGATGAGCGCTTAGAATTTTACGCCAGTATTGCCGATATCGAAAAAGCAGATCCCCGCTTGTATCGGTGCCACCGCTCCTTTGTGGTGAATCCACAAAATATTACGAAGATTGATAAAGAAGCCAAGAAAGCTTTTTTTGAAAATGGGGACAATTGCTTGATCTCACGGACTAAGTATAGAGGCTTACTGGAAGTTTTGAAAAAATAGAAGGGAGAAGGAATTGCTGTTAGATATTCTAATGTCTTACTTAAAGTTCTTCGTCAGCATGCTGATCTATCGTCATATCAGTAGACAAGAGTTCGCCTTGCGCTGGCTCTTTTTATGCCCTTTCTTCTTTGCAGTCGTCTTCACTCTTGTGCCACCGGTAGGCTTTTTTGGCTATTACTTAGTATTTATTGCCTATAGTTTCTATCGAAATCGTAACATACGACACCTTTTGAACATTTTTTATGGGCTCTACCCGGTTGTCATGGAGAGTCTCATTGGGCGTCTCTTAGCCTTTTATGTCTTTCCAATGCTCGGGATTGTACTTGTTCATGAGGCATCTGTCAGCTGGTATGATGCTCTACTTGAATTGCTGGTCTTTCCTGTTTATTTAGGGCTCACTAAATTGTTAAAACTAGATTTTACAGATTTAAAAGTAGGGTTTCAACGGCAGTATTTTAATCGTTTCTTACTCCCAATGGATCTTTCTATGTTTGTGTATTTAGTCAGTGTTGTAGGTCTGGTGGTTTTTGAGGATGCTATTCCGCATGCAGATGCTTTACGGGAACAGTTAAATAGTATTTATTTGATCTTATTTTTTATGATGCTCTTGTATTTCAATGCAGTGTCCAAAGAACGATTGAAACAAGAAATTCTAGAGCAAAAAGATAGGCAACTGCAGGAGTTAGCCACCTATAGCCAACACGTCGAAATGCTCTACGGGGAGATTCGTGCCTTTCGTCATGATTACCTGAATATTTTAACCAGTCTAAAATTAAGTATTGAGCATGAAGATCTCAAGGAGATCAGGGAAGTCTATGAGAACGTTCTTCGAGAGAGTGGCCAACAATTTTACGATAGCAAGTTTGATATTGCCAAACTCAGTCACATCGAAAATCCAGCTGTAAAAAGTGTTCTGTCCGCAAAATTGTTGGAAGCTCAAAATAAAGGGATTGGGATCTCTGTCGAGATCGATGAACCTGTTCGTGATCTATTCATCGAGGTTTTAGATTTCATCACCTTCTTATCCATCCTTTGTGACAATGCTATTGAAGCGAGTCTTGAATCAGATGACCCACAGCTGACTCTTGCCATGCTCCAGGAGGAAAACTCCCTCATCTTAATAGTTGAAAATAGTACAAAAGCTGAAAAAATAGATTTGGCGAGAATTTTTGAAAAGGACTACTCAAGTAAAGGAGATGGCCGCGGTCTTGGCTTGTACAAGATCCAACAATTACTGGAAAAATATCCCAAAACGACAGTGTCTACCAAGAGTTCAAACTACCGATTTACCCAGAGCCTGACCTTTTGGAAGGAATAATAGAAGAGAGAGTGGGACAGAAATCGGTCATTCGTTAGAATTCGATTTCGTCGTCC
>CAUTRO010000022.1:0-10432 GCA_963540685.1 uncultured Streptococcus sp. | reverse complement strand
ATGAGGACCTGTATAAGTGATATCGTCCAGGCCAATCTCAATAGGTGCATTGGTATCGATGGTCGCAAGGGTTTTGGACAGGTAAGCCTGCTCCTTGTCATTGATGAGATTTTCCTTCATTTTGGAAGCCTTCATCTCGTCAATATGCTCGTAAATGCCATCGAGAGAGCCGTACTCTAGGAGTAGTTTGATCCCTGTTTTTTCTCCAATCTTAGTAACACCAGGGATATTATCCGACTTATCTCCCATCAAGGCCTTGAGGTCGATAAACTGCTCCGGTGTCAGTCCCATCTTTTCTTTCAGATAGGCTGGAGTGAATTCTTCAAACTCTGCCACCCCTTTTTTAGAGATTTCAACCACCGTATTGTCATCCGTTAGTTGGATCAAGTCCTTGTCCCCAGAAACGATGGTCACATCAAAAGGAACAGAAGTTGATTCTGCCAACTTGTCTAGCGTTCCAATGATGTCATCCGCTTCATACTGAGCCAGCTCATAATGGCGAATTCCTAGATGGTCCAATTGCTCACGGATAAAAGGGAACTGTTCGCGAAATTCATCTGGTGTCTTTGCACGCCCTCCTTTGTAGTCGGCGTACATCTCCGTCCGAAAAGTCGTCTTTCCCGCATCAAAGGCGACGAGAACATGGGTTGGTTGGATGCGCTCCAAGAGATGGCTTAACATGAGGTTAAAACCATAGACCGCATTGGTATGCAACCCATTGGCATTTTTGAAGCGATCGATTTGATTATAAAGTGCGAAAAAGGCACGAAAAGCGACGGAAGAGCCGTCGATGAGTAGTAATTTATTCTTTTTTTCCATAGGCCTATTATACCACGAATCGCAAGGTCTCTGGTACATAAAAACTCTACCCTTTCGGGTAGAGCCTTCTTTAGGAGTTTCTTATGAAAAATGAAGAGAAGCGTTTACTCGCCGTAACAAGAACCTTGTTGTGGCAATTTCTTAAAGCGTTTTGGATAATTTACTGAGATTTTCATTTTCTGTACCTCATTTCTTATTGGATGAGTACAGTATACAAGAGAAACCTAAACCATTCCTTATAGAAAACTTAGAGAATACTAAAAACGGAGACGCAAAACACGTGGCTGCTTTTTACTGCAGACGGGTAACCGAAGATGGAGCCCTGTCTCATCTTGGCTCCAAGAAAGGGGCTGACTTTCTCCAAGAAGCTCTACCTTTCGAATACGCGCATGAAGAATTCTCGGTTGCTTGAGATCATAGGCGAGAGACGGCAAGGTCAACTCTTCTGTCCGTCCACTTGGTTCTAGCTGGATAGCATAAAGCAGGCCCTCACGCATGGTATAGCGGAAATCTTGGCTGGTATAGAGTGGTGCTTGCCCGTCTGAGAAGGAACCTTCCTGGGCCTGAGTTGGTCCGTCCGACGACACCCGCCAAGGCCGGCTCTGATAAATCGCTTCTCCATTCACCGCAAGCCAGTCCCCGATTTCAGCGAGGATGTCTTGATCTTGCTCAGGAATAGTTCCATCGGATTCGGGCCCAACATTGAGAAGAAGATTGCCGTTTTTGGCCACAACATCAACTAAATTTTGCAGCAATTCCTTGCTGGTCTTGTAAGCTAGATCCTGGGTGTAGCACCAAGAATTACGGGCAATCGCAGTATCCATTTGCCACGGAAAAGCTTGGGTCTCCCCGTAGCCTCCCCGCTCCATCTCAACGATTCCTGATCCAAAAGGTAGGGCGTCCTGTTTGTAACAAACGGCCACTTTGCGATCTTCTTGCGCCGCTAGATTGTAATAATAAGCCAAAAAGCGCATCAAGTAGGGATGGAAACTCTCATGCTGAATCCACCAATCGAAATAAAGGAGCTCTGGCTGGTAGTCTCGCACCAGTTCACAGGTTCGCAACAGCCAATCTTCCAAGAATTCTTCACTTGGATAAGGCTTGGAAGTGAGATCAAAATGATCTTTGGGCTCTGGCTCCGCTGGCCAATAAAGACTGTCTCTTGGGACCTCTTGCGGAATATCACTGGCAAACTCCTTGCCATGTGAAAAGAAAAACTGGTGCTCTGCCCGGTGAGAGGACGTACAGAAGTGTAGACCGCGTTTTTCTGCTTCCGCTCTCAGTTCTCCTAGGGCATCTCGTCTCGGTCCCATTTCTAGGCTATTATAAGGCGAGAGGCGAGAGGCATACATCTGAAAACCATCATGGTGCTCCGCAACTGGGAAAAGATACTGGGCCCCCGCCTTTTGAAAGAGATCCAGCCAAGATGCCGGATCAAATCGATCTGCCGTAAACAGAGGGACGAGATCCTTGTAGCCAAAGCTAACCTGATCTCCAAAATGCTCTCGATGATAGTCATAGCAAGGGTTCCCTTGGATATACATATTTCGTGAATACCACTCCGAACCGAAGGCAGGTACACTGTAGACACCCCAGTGGATGAATATTCCAAATTTGGCATCCCGATACCAGTCTGGACAGACTTGATGGCTAAGAGAGTCCCAAGTTGGTTCAAAAGGACCTGACCGGACGACTTGATCTATCTCTTCAAGGCTTATCATTCTCTTCTCCTCTTTTCTTGTTACTATCTCTATTGTAACGAGAAACCCTCGTTTGTAAAGACAAACGAGGGGAATGTTTAAAATAGTAGACAAAGAGCTTGATATAGGAGAACTGAGCCGTTTACAAATAGAATAGACTGGCTAGCCCTTCACTGCTTGAGAAATAAAATGAGCGATGGCGTCTGTCTCCCCTTTGTGAAGAGCCTTAACGATTTTGGATCCCACAATGACCCCATCTGAGACCTGGTTAAAACGGTGAACATCTTCCATGCTGGAAACTCCAAAACCTGTTAAAACAGGGATGGAAGCTATTTCGTGTAATTGGGCCAAGTGCTGGTCCAGATCTTCTCGATAGCTACCAGTTTTCCCCGTTACTCCATTCACCGCTACGGCATAGATAAAGCCTTCCGCATCTTGGATCAATTTCTTCTGACGCTCGATCCCTGTCGTTAAGCTCACTAGCGGAACCAAAGCGATGTCTTTATCTGCTAATAGAGGTTCTACCAGATCCGCATGCTCATGAGGAAGATCCGGAATAATCACTCCTTTAACAGCTGTTCCGTCTAAATCTTTAAAGAAGTTTTCGAGCCCGTATTGGAACAAGGGGTTGAAATAAGTCATGATGACCAAAGGAATCGTTGTCTCCAGACGCTGGATCGTTTGAACCAGACCCTCTGTCGTCGTCCCATGGGCTAAACTGCGTAGTCCTGCCTCTTCAATCACAGGACCATCTGCCACTGGATCAGAAAAAGGAATGCCAACTTCAATAGCTGAGACACCAAGCTCCTCCAAAAGGTGGATGGTTTCCTGCAAGCCTGCTAAGCCTTTTTCATGATCTCCTGCCATAATATAAGGAACAAAGATCCCTTGCTGCTGGTCTTTCAGCTCTTGTAAATGCTCTGTTAAGGTCTTTCCCATCTTACTCTCCTCTCTCTTGTTCTAGGCGTTCTTTGACTTGTACCACATCTTTGTCCCCACGACCTGACAAGCAAACGATCATGGATTTTTCAGGCCCCAGCTCCTTGGCCAATTTCACCGCATAGGCGCCCGCTTGATGTCATGAAAATAAGAATGCTCTGGCCCAATTCCGGGATAATCGAGTCCTGCTGAAATAGAGAAGGCCTCTAAAATCTGTCCATGCGTATCCTGTAAAACATCCATCAAGGCTCCATGAAGGACTCCCGGGCGCCCCTTGGTCAAGGTCGCCGCATGCCGGTCTGTATCTACCCCAAGTCCAGCCGCTTCTGCTCCATACATGGCAACAGATGGATCCTCCACAAAAGGATAAAAGAGACCAATGGCATTCGATCCGCCTCCTACACAGGCTAGGACGGCATCTGGTAGAGCACCGTCATTTTGCTCTGCAAATTGGCGCTTGGCTTCCCGACCGATGACACTTTGAAAATCACGAACAATCTCTGGGAATGGATGGGGGCCTAGAGCGGACCCCATGATATAGTGGGTATCCTCTACGTTTGCCACCCAGGCTCTCAGGGCAGCATTGACCGCATCCTTGAGGACACGCGACCCATCTGTTACCGATTGAACCTTGGCGCCCAACAACTCCATCCGAAAGACATTGAGGGCTTGGCGTTTGACATCTTCTTCCCCCATGTAGATGGTACATTCCATATCAAATAAAGCAGCAGCCGTTGCCGTTGCAACACCGTGCTGACCAGCCCCTGTTTCTGCAATAATCTTCTTTTTGCCCATCCGGTGAGCCAGCAAAACCTGTCCTAGGGCATTATTAATTTTATGAGCCCCTGTGTGGTTGAGATCTTCCCTTTTAAGAAAGATCTTGGCTCCGCCAACATACTTGCTTAGATTTTTAGCATAATAGAGCGGTGTTTCCCGACCAACATATTGTTTCAGAAGCTGGTCCAATTCTGCTTGAAAAGAAGGATCTGCTTGACTTTCTCTGTAGGCTTCTTCTAATTCTAAAACTGCTGTCATCAAGGTTTCAGGGACAAAACGTCCCCCGAACCGCCCATAAAATCCGTTTTGATCTGGTTGTTTATATGCCATGTTTGACCCTTTCTATAAATCGTTTTATCTTTTCTTGATCTTTTTTTCCATTTGTCTCGACTCCACTGGACACATCCACCGCATAAGGATGAAAGAAGCGAATGGCATCTGCTACATTGTTTGCCGTCAAGCCTCCTGCAATAAAGAAGGGCTTGGTAACCTTTTGGGTTTCGAGTTCTTGCCAGTCAAAGGTCTGCCCACTTCCTGCTACAGGAGCATCAAAGAGCAGATAATCGGCACCGGTCTCAGGAAGAGGTCTGTCTTTCTCCACTTGAACAGCGCGGATCGTCTGTAGAGGAAACTCTAGCAAGATGGTTTCGTCCAACGGTCCATGAACTTGTATCAGGTCCAAGCCCACAACTCGGCAGGCCTCCTCCACTTCTTCTTTTTGTGGTGATACAAAAACACCGACTTTTTGAACTTCCTTTGGAATGCCTGCAGCCAACTGCCTGGCTTGCTCCAGCGTGACTTGCCGTTTGCTTGGTGCAAAGACAAAACCAATGTAATCTGCACCAGCTTCAACAGCTGTCTGGACAGCTTCTGGAGTGGATAATCCGCAAATTTTAACCTTTGTCAATCTGCAACTCCTTTACTTTTTCAGCCACATTGTCTGCCTTCATAAGGGCTGTCCCAACGAGAATGCCATTAAAATAAGGAGCGAGCATGCGAGCATCTGCTGCTGTAAAAATAGCAGACTCAGAGATGTAGACCGGTTCTTGTTCAAAATTGCTCGCTAATTCAAGGCTGGTATGGAGATCTGTCTCAAAGGTCACCAAGTTGCGATTGTTCACTCCTATGATCTGAGCTCCAATCCGGTGAGCCACCTCTAATTCTGTTAGATTATGGGTCTCTACTAAGACCTCCAGGCCAAGATGGGTCGCAAACTCGTAGAGTTCTTTCAGACGAGCCTCTGATAAGGCTGCGACAATCAACAAGATAACGGTCGCCCCTGCATTTCGCGCCCGAATCACTTGCTTTTCATCTACAATAAAATCTTTGTTGAGGGTTGGAATACGCACCTGACTAGATATTTCCCGGAGATAGTCGATACTACCTTTGAAAAAAAATTGATCGGTCAAGACAGAAATCATCACGGCCCCATTTTCTTCGTAAGTCTTAGCCTGTCCGACGATATCCACATCCACATGAATATCCCCCAGACTCGGGCTAGCCTTTTTCACCTCAGCAATGACCTGAAGCTTTTCTGGATGACTCTTTAGATAATCATACAAGCGGTAAGTTTGGCGCAAAGGTTGGAGTTTCTCTTCTCTCATCCTAGCCACTTCACGCGCTTTTTCCTTTAGAATCTTTGGCAAGAATTCTTGACTCATTTTTGATACTCCTGTAATAATCTCAATTTCTCAAGGGCAGCCCCACTGGCAATCACTTCACGTGCCAAGGCAATCCCCTCCTTGATAGAATCCACTTTGCCATTGGCATAAAAACCAAGGCCAGCATTTAGGACCGTCACCTCTAAGAAGGGACTCGCTTCATTCTTCAAGACACTGAGCAAAATTTCCGCATTCCGTTTGGCATCCCCACCACGTACTTGATCAATTTCGATGCGCTCCATTCCCAAATCTTCTGGTTGAAAGCTGGATAAGGTCACCTGTCCATTTTCCAGAAGAGCAAGCTGGGTTTCTCCATCGAGGCCCGCCTCGTCCAAACCTTGTGGTCCACTCACGACCACTGCGCGTTTTCGACCCAAATTTTTTAATATCTCCGCTGTACTTTCCAGCATGTCAGGACGACTGGTTCCCAATAGCTGGGTTTCTAGAGGAATCGGATTGATAAGAGGACCAGTTAAGTTCATCACCGTTGGAACTCCTAGCGCCAAGCGGGCTGGCATAATATAGCGCATGCCAGGATGCAGATTTTTGGCAAATAGAAAGACAATGCCAGCCTTTTCAAAAACTCGTCCCAAATCTTCTGGACCCAAATCAAGGTTGATCCCTAGAGCTTCTAACACATCAGCAGAACCAGATTTAGAAGAGATCGAGCGATTCCCATGTTTTGCCATCTTGATGCCACCACCAGCGAGGACGAAGGCAGCTGTGGTTGAAATATTAAAACTATAGGAACGATCGCCCCCCGTCCCACAATTGTCCATGGCTTCTTGAACTCCTGTGGGAATAGCGACCGCATGGGTCTGCATCACTTTTGCAATAGCCGTCCGCTCTTCAATCGTTTCCCCCTTCATTTTGAGACCTAGCAGAAGGGCCGTCACCTGCGCCTCTGAAGCACGACCAGCGACGACTTCTTCCATGGCCGCTTCTAATTCTGCAGCGGTTAGATCTTTTCCTTCTGCTACCCTTGCAAGCACTTGTTTCATCTTCCGCTCCTTGACAAGTTTGACAAAATTCTCGATGGTCTTGAGCCCATCTGGCGTCCCGATACTTTCTGGATGGTATTGAAACCCATAGATCGGTAGGCTACGATGCTGAATCCCCATAATCGCTTCATCATCCGTCGTCCGAGAGGTAATGACAAAATCCTCTGGCATATCTTCAATCGTAAGCGAATGGTAGCGCATGACTGGAACTTCTTTTGCGACACCCACATATAGTAGAGAGGGAGCTTCTAGTCGGATCTGGCTTTGTTTGCCATGCATGACCTGTGGTGCCAATCCCAAGCGTCCTCCAAAAACTTCCGCAATCGCTTGATGCCCCAAGCAGATCCCCAAGATTGGTTTGATCCCCGCGAAATCTCTGATCATCTCCTCCATTTTGCCCGCATCCTTTGGCCAACCCGGACCTGGAGAAAAGACCAAGGCATCTGCTTCTTGGGCAAGCTGGTACAAATCTGGATCATCATTTCGAAGCACCTGGACCTCATCAAATTTCCCGATATACTGTGCTAAATTGTAGGTAAATGAATCGTAATTATCGACTAATAAAATCATCCTTCTTCTCCAATCCTTGTCATCGATTTTGCCTTATTGACGGTTTCTTTGTATTCATTTTCTGCGATGGAATCATAAACGATTCCTGCCCCAGCTTGGACATAAGCCTTCTTATTTTTGAGGATCATGGTTCGAATCGCAATAGCAAAATCGAGATCCCCCGTCACCGAAAGATAGCCAATAGCTCCCGCATAGACGCCTCGTTTTTCTTTTTCTGCTTCATAGATCCGCTTCATGGCTCGGATTTTCGGAGCACCTGAAACAGTCCCTGCCGGAAGAGTGGCCTTCAGAGCCTCTATCGAGGCTAGCCCAGGAAGTAATTGTCCCTTGACAACACTCGTCAGGTGCATGACATAACGAAATAATTCTACTTCCATATATTTGGTCACTTCAACTGACCCGTTTTGAGCGATCCGACCGATATCATTTCGCCCTAGATCCACCAACATCCGGTGTTCTGCGACTTCTTTTGGATCCCCTGTCAAATCAGCTGCCAATTGCCGATCAGCTTCTTCATCGATCCCTCTTGGACGTGTGCCCGCAATGGGATTGGTCGTTACCACTCGATCCTTGACTGACACCAGACTTTCTGGACTGGCACCGATGATTTGATAGTCCCCAAAATCATAAAAGTAGAGATAATTCGAAGGATTGGTCACGCGCAAATTGCGGTAATAATCTAGCGGTTCTCCTGAAAAGTCAGCTGAAAAACGTTGACTGAGCACACATTGGAACATATCTCCTTTTCGAATATAGTCCCGCGCTAGAGCCACCATTTCCTCAAACTCTTTTTGCTCCAAATGATTGTGGAAATGAAGAGCATGCAGATCCTTGTCCTGAAACTCTTCTTTTGCAGGTCTTGCCAACTGCTCTAACACTTGCTCCAGACTCGACGCTTGCTCTTCTTCACTGCGTCCACTATAGAGGTCCTCTTCCACCACATAGACCTTTTCCTTTTTATGATCAAAAATCACATAGCTTTCATATAAGAAAAAGTGGAGATCTGGAGTGCCGATCGTATCTTCAGGAATAGAACCGATGTTCTCATAGAGACCAATCACGTCATAGCCGACAAATCCAATCGCTCCTCCGTTAAAAGGAAGCTCTTCAGAAGTTTTCGTTTTGACCGTGATACGATTCAAAAAGTCCAAAGGATCCTCTTCGACAATCTGATCATTGTAATAGAGGATGCCCTTTTCAAACTTGACTTCACTGACCGGCCGATAGGCCACAATTGAAAAACGCGCATTCTCTTTTTCACGAGGGATCGACTCCAAGATCATTTTATGGGGCGCATCCAAACGCATATAAGCCAAAATTGGACTCAAAACATCAGCAGATAAAACTTTTTTCATATCAGAAACCTCTCTTCTAGAACGCTTTTATTCGAATGAATCGTGGCTTCGCTTGCTAAGGCATTCAAGGATATCCCACGCTCAAGCTTCGCTTTTGGGATCAATGTGCCTAAGCTCGCTTCGCTTGCTTAGGCATTCAAGGATATCCCACGCTCAAGCTTCGCTTTGGGATCAATGTGCCTAAGCTCGCTTCGCTTGCTAAGGCATTCAAGGATATCCCACGCTCAAGCTTCGCTTTGGGATCAATGTGCCTAAGCTCGCTTCGCTTGCTAAGGCACATAGAAAAGCCCTCACACAAAAAACTGTGTGAGGGCGTATTGTCCGCGGTGCCACCTCTTTTATAGGGAAAATAGCTGGTCCTTCCCTATATCTCTATCTCCTCTATCAAGGAGTTGCACGGTAAGGGGTGCCAACCGAATTCACATGGGTTAGAATTCATTCATAACAACAGTCCAATTTTCATCAGTCGCTATTGCTTGTTCGCAATCTCCACAAGCTCCCTGAAAATAGCTGACTTATTACTTTTCTGTTGCTACCATTATAACCCTTTTTCTTAGAAAGTCAATAAAATTTTTAGTCTTTTTTTATACTTTTTCTACACTAATTTAATAAAATCAGCTTAAAGACCCTTAATGGTTCGTCCTTTTTATCCCAAAAATAGGATACTCAACAAAGCCAAAATTGCAGGACCGCCTTGGGTCAAGATAATCTTTTTATTGGCTGTCATCGCACCGTAGGCCGCTGCTCCAATAATAAAGAGCACAAAAATCGTAACGACCTCAATATTTTTGGACACAAACAATCCATACAAGAGGAAGACACCGATCAAGGCATTGTATATTCCTTGATTTTTAAATAAAGAGGTCACAGATGGGCGAGCAAGTTCTTCTTTATCCATATTGAAAACCCGACTTGTGGCATCAGATGTGGTCCGGATGCTCTCCAAATAAAAAATATACAAATGCTCCAGTGCAGCAAGACTTGCTAAAATAATCGTCAGTAATGACATCGTAGATTCTCCTTTTTATTCAATCGTTATTTGTTCAATGCCAGACACTAATTTATCCAGCAAGTATGAAAATTGTTCTTGTTCCTGAGTGCTTAAAATGCGGCTCATCTGATCCTTTACTGCCAAGTGATGGCGAGGAGGTCGATTGACCAAACGATTATAGGCCGTATCTGTCAGATGGATTACAATTTCCCTCTGGTTCTTTGGATTTCGGCTCCGATGGACAAATCCTTCCTTTTCTAAAATTTTGAAATGCCGCGTTAAAGCAGCTGGATCAATCTGTAGGCGCTCTTGAACCGCAATCTGATTGCAAGGTGCTTGCTCTAATAAATACTGCAAGATTTGGTAACGCGTTAAGCTAATCCCTAGCTGCTTTTCAAATAGCTGGGTAGTGGATTGATCTGCCAAACGTAGTTGGTAGAGCAAATCATTGATTTCTGCCATATTTCTTCTCCAATCTATTTTTGATGAATCAATAATTGATTGGTCAATTATAAACTTTTTCTTCTATCCTTGCAAGGAAAAGAGCTTGCACTATTTTTTCGCACAAAAAACTCTAAGCAGGCAGAGCCTGCTAACTCATGACAGAAAAGAAAGTTCG
>CAUTRO010000021.1:0-10769 GCA_963540685.1 uncultured Streptococcus sp. | reverse complement strand
GAGACGGGGAAGGCTGTCTCTCTGTAGATCGCAATGTCCCAGGCTATGTAGTTCGCCATGCCCGCGTGACTGTGGAGTATTTCACAAAAGATGGTGAAAAGAAACGCATCAAACTCAAAGGTTACAACTCTATCGTCGTCCAACACGAAATCGACCACACCAACGGCATCATGTTCTACGATCGCATCAATCCAAACAACCCATTTGAAATCAAAGAAGGCCTCTTGATTTTAGAATAAGATACAAAGGGCGTAAATGACAAAAATACCTAACTGAGAAAGCACTCGGTTAGGTATTTTTTTGTTATTTTTTGCCTTGCCTTTTCTTTGAAAACTTATGTATGATGGAGTGCACTATACTGATAAATAGATCAAGCACGATTGTATAAAATAAAATTCTTACTCCCCACACTAGCCAAAATGGATATGTTATACCTGGTTTAGAATATCCTAAATTATAGGCAATTACTGTAAAGGATATAAAAACTGTAATTTCTAATAAAATACGATGCTTAGCTTTTTTAAGGCTAAAGCCTTTCAACCAATCCAACAACAAATCCCAAAACGTCGGATTATCCTCAGGTTCATCTTCCCAGTATTCCTTGCTTTTTGTTTTCAAATACAAGAGGTAGCCCACTTCCGTCAATAACTGAGTAAAGGCATAACTGAATAGTATCGAACCTGAGATCCCTAACATCATTCCGAAATATCCTGAAAGAATAGCTCCTAGCATGGAGCAGGCGAAGATAATGTAGATAGAATTTCTACTATAGACACTAGATTTTGCAAAATAATTCCCAATTGTTCTTTTCTTTGAAAATCCTGCTTTTAATTGTTGTTTGAGCCAAAAATAATGATAGACAAAACCGGCGATCACACAGAGAATTAGAAACGGGATCGCTATCTCAGCTCGTTGATTATATTCTCGCAAATTATGTCCTGAATAAACTAAAATAATATACGCTAAGAGAATTAAGGACAGAAAGATCCCTATGTAAGAAATCAGCAATAAAATTGTAGATTGAATTTGCTTCTTATATATGAAAGAGCCTGTCAATGGAATCAAATTCGCAATCACTAGATAGATAAAATAGATCAAAATAAAATCATAAAAATAATTACTGAATGGATTTATTCCATATCCCTTAGATAGGTAAAAATATTGAAATAGTAAGAAAATTGCAAGACCAAAAGCTCCTGCCCAGGAAATAACCATCATATTTGCTGAAGCGCGTGTATTGGCTAAGCTTTTAAAATAGACTTTGTTCGCCTGCTCAATATCGATTTTCTTTTCGTTTTTCATAGCACGTTACTTTCTAGGAAATTTTTTAAGGCCCAAAAGTAGATGGATGCTACTCTTACTTCTGGGTTTCACTCGACTGGATCTACTTGATTTTGGCTTTGAAAGAGATGATTGGAGAATAAAAAATTAAATTTCCAGCTGATAAAAATAGAAATGAAATACTTAATAAAACTATATGAAAAATAAAATTAGGACTAAGGTTTAAAAGAATCACGTAGCATATTGCAATTGATACTACTAAAGCAAATAATGTTAAAGTTAGAATCAATAGTATTTTCTTTATCTCACTTGGGAAACAATACACTTTCCGAGGTGTTTTATCTGCCACTATTTCCTGCATCCTTTCCCCTCTACCCATCCAAATCCGAAGTCCCACTACAAAAATTAAAATCAACATCATCAAGGATAGATTAAGCAAGTGAGAAGTAAAATTAAGATATTTTTCTATTGGAAATGCTCTTGATAATAGCATGGAGGTTACACCTATACCAACCGATGCCCTCCCGATATTATTATTCACCAAACTTTGATGATTTTTGTCTCTATCAAATACTTCTGGAGCTATGGCTCCTACTTCATCCTCTGTTAGCTATAGGCCTTATGAGGGATAAAATAAACAAACCACGGAAGAAAATATGTGATGATAATCGGCCGATCTTCCTCCATCAAATACCACGCTCCATCGACTTTTAACAAATGATAGCGAAAGTTCATTTTCGGCAACCGTTCAATTTTTGCTGGTTTAAACATAGATGTATCTTACTTTCTATACTGTTTCATTCCTAGACGGAGAAACTAAACTAACTTTTCACCAGTCTACCACAGCCATAGTTATCTTATTTATTCATAACAGAACATACCTTCCATGATACCTGATTTTATTTTGATGATCAAGTTTTGACTAAAAAAGAGGTTGGAAGATTTCCAACCACTCTATCTGTTTTAGCAAGTTAAACCTAGCTTCCTCTTTCCCAGAAGATGGCTAATAAAATCATGGCACCAAGAATCGATGGGATAATAGCTGTACCGTTTAGGCTTGGTCCCCAAGCACCAAAGAGTAATTGTCCTAAAAAGGCACCAATCCAGCCCAGGAACATTTTCCCAAAACATCCCATGCGTTCGCCACGATTGGTGATAGCTCCAGCTAGAAGTCCGATCAAAAGACCGACAAACATACTTCCAATCATAGTTTCTCCTTAAATTGCCCAATCTCCATTACGGAAGACTGGTACGCGTGTCCCATCCTCACGGATACCATCGATATCCATTTGGTTAGAACCAATCATAAAGTCAACGTGAACATCTGAGCGGTTAAGGCCAGCTGCTTCGAGTTCTTCTTCTGTAAATTCTGCGCCACCTTCTACACTGGTTGCATAGGCTGCCCCGATGGCCAAGTGGTTAGAGGCATTTTCATCGAAAAGAGTGTTAAAGAAGGTAATCCCTGATTGGGAAATTGGGCTTGGGTCTGGTACGAGGGCACATTCACCCAAGGCACGCGCTCCCTTGTTTTTGAAGACCAAATCTTTCATGACTTGATCGCCTTTTTCAGCTGTGATATCAACGATTTCTCCATTTTTAAAGGTCACTTTGATCCCTTCGATGATATTCCCATTGTAGCTAAGCGGTTTTGTAGAAGTGACATAACCTTCTGCGCGACGGAAGTCAGGAGCTGTGAAGACTTCTTCTGTCGGCATATTTGGCAAGAAAGCTTCGCCTTGGGCATTGACAGCTCCGGCTGATTCCCAAACGTGGTTTTTCGGCAAGCCAAGGGTCAAATCGGTTCCAGGCGCTGTGTAATGAAGGGCTGAGAATTGCTCTTTATTCAGTGTATCTGCCTTGCTCTTCAAAATAGCCGCATGCTCTTCCCAAGCCTTGACTGGATCTTCTTCGTACACCCGGCAAGTCTTGAAGATTTGGTCCCAAAGGAGGTCCACTGCTTCTTCGTCGCTCGCTGCATTTGGGAAGACCTTTTTCGCCCATTCTAGCCCCGCTGCTGCAGCCACTGTCCAGCTGACCTTGTTGGATTGAGTGGCGATGCGCATGGGTTTCATGGCCATGCCCAGAGCCTTAGCAGAGGCAGAAAGCTTCTCTGCATCGACACCATTTAAGGCACCTGGGTCAGACGAGCGAACACCCAAGCGACTCGCCTTGTGTTCCAAGAGGTAGTTCATCTCTGCAATCTTGTAGTCTGGTACATTGTCCAAGCGATCCATCGGGGCATAGAGGAACTTTTCCCGGTTAGTGAAGTCGTCGGCCCATTGGACAATCACTTCGTGTGCCCCCAAGGCATAGGCTTCCTTCACGATCAAGTGGGCTAATTCTCTTTGTTCCACATCGATATTCAAAGCCAAGGTATGGCCAGGTTGCACGTTGATGCCATTTGCCACCAACAATTTGGCGTATTTTTCGAGGTTTTCTTTAAAATTTGGTAAAACCATTTTTTTCTCCTTCATAAGTGAATGATCTCTTCCTAGTATACCATAAGTCCATGCAAAAAGGATTCCGCTCCTGCAGAATCCTTTCCTTCTAGCTTAAGGAAGAACATAACCTTGATCATCCACTGTATGGGGATGTTGGGAATTGCCATTCCCTCTCAAAGCTTCCAAATCTTGATCCAAAATCGAATTGTAATCCGTACTGCCTTCACGGGTTACCCGAGTCGATACTTGGCGCAAGAGTTTTTCATTGAGATTACGAACCCAGCGACCATTACTATGGTCATTGGCCCTCATATAATTTCCTCTGACGATCTCTCCATAAAGAGCTTCATTGACTTGGTAGCCTTGCTTGCGCAATCCCAACAGACCGATTTCGACGATCTCATCTGGGCTGTAGTCTTCAAAGTCAAAGGTAGTCGGGATCCGACTTTGCAGACCTGAATTGACCTGCAGGAAGTCATGCATCTCTCTGGTATAGCCGGCAAAGATAATCACGATATCACGGCGGTGGTCCTCCATAAATTTGAGGATTTCATCCAAAGCTTCCTTCCCAAAATCATCATTTGAACCGGTAAAGAGTGTATAGGCCTCATCGATAAAGAGGACGCCACCTAACGCACTTTCTAGGACTTCGCGCGTCTTCAAGGCTGTTTGCCCTTGGTAGCCTCCAACCAGATTGCTCCTCGATACTTCGATGAATTTCTTCTGATTGATCACCCCTTTTTGGAAGAGGATATTGCCTAAAATGCGGGCAACAGTAGTCTTCCCTGTACCGGGATTTCCAAGAAAGAGGGAATGCAAGGTCGTATCTTCGACAATACCGCCTTGCTCAGCCCGTTTTTGGTTGAACTCAGCCATGGCTACGAACTGTTCCACTTGCTCTTTCACCTTGGCAATTCCAACCAAACGGTTGAGAGCAGCCATCCCATCTTCTTCCTTGTCGGCTCCTGCCTGGTACTTGCCTTGGTTCAGGACAGCATCAATATCACTGCTCAAAATAGTTTCAATATCATCTGAACCTTGGGCCACCACCCGATCTGCCATGGTCTTGGTCAATTGCTCATCCAAGTTTCGGATCCAGCGGCCATTGCTCTTGTCTAGCGAGCCATCATAGGCCCGTTTGACATGACGCGCATAGTAGTCACGGTCTTCGAGCTTGTAGTCTCCTTTGCTTAAAATCATTTCCCCTAGTTGGACAATCTCATCTCCTGTGAAATCTTCAAAGATGAAATTATTTGGCACCCGAGAACGAAGACCTGGATTGGTCTTTAAGAACTCCTCCATTTCCTTGGTATAGCCGGCAAAGATGATCATGATGTCATCGCGATTGTCCTCCATAAATTTGCTGTCCTTTTTATCCAAGCTATAGGCTTCATCAATAAAGAGAATCCCCCCACGCGCTTTTTCAAGCAGGGCCTGGGTCTGTTCAGCAGTTCCTCCAATATTCGAAGAGATCAGATCGGACTCTGTTGCTTCCACAAAACGGAATTCTTCCCCGGAGAGGACACCCGCTTCAAAGAGCACTTGTCCCAATAGACGGGCCACCGTGGTCTTTCCTGTACCAGGATTTCCCATAAAGGCCGCGTGCAATGTTTGCTTTTCAGGCGCCTTGCCACTGGCGATTCGTTTCTTGTTAAATTCCACCATGTTGATCATTTTCTTGATCTCATGTTTGACTTTCTCAAGACCGATCAGACTATTGAGCTCTTGAAGAGCATCGTGTCTCTTATCTGGCTCAGCCCCACTTGTAGGGTTTGGAGCCACCGTTGCATCCGATACTGGTCCCGTAGAAGCCACTTGCACATTGCCCTTAGCTACTTCTCTACCGACAAGATAGTCACAACCATCTTCGATTTCCTTGGTCAGATCACGCGCATCGCCCTGTCGATAAGTCAGGGTGCCTGCCTTCACAAAGGCCCCACTTTGAAGCCGGATATTGGGATCCGCAATATTCTGAAACACCATATGCTCAGCCATCAGCACACTAGCATCAAAAACTCCAAATGATATGGTTTTAGAATTCTCATTCAAGAAGCTTGTTTCTCCAGTCAAAGAAGCAAAGGATGCTTCATAGACACACAAATATTCTGAAAATGTCGCTTGGTGAGCTCGGATCATACTATTGTATGAATTGATGGAGGTCATACGATCCGAATCCGAATTGAATTGAACATTGTTGTCAAGACAGATTCCAGTTCCCGTAGGCAACTCTATTTTACAGTTTTCAGATTCCCAGATGACATTCCTCAACCAAACTGGTGGAAAATCCTTTTCCAGATCCCCGCCTGTAATCGTTGAATTTTTTGCAATCACTTCTGAGTCCTTGGCATGGATCGTATTATTCCCAAATTTTTCAATATGGACATTTTCTAAGGTCAATTTAGATCCTTCTGACAGATCAATCTTAGAAAAAAACGTTGAATTGCGAATGGACAATTCCGAAGCAGACATTCCGATGGCACTTTGGTGTTTTTCCGGAACCTTCATTCCGACTCCTTCCAGTGTCATTTTCGAATGCGTATCCATATAGATAAAAAATTCACTATTTGTCGGAGTAGTGATTTCAAAATAGACCTGTTTACAAGTGATGTCTGAGCCATTCCATAAGAGCAAGGCAGTATAATTTCCACCAACTTTAAACCACAGATCCTCAAACGTTACCTGAACGCCTTCTACAAATCGGAAGGAAGCCTCAATGGTGTTGGTAAACATGCGCCCATTGCCATTTGGATTTGGGACCACATGCCCCACAAAATGGAGGCTCTTGTCGATCTCGATCACTTTATTTGTCGGCCATTGAAAGACATACCCATTTTCAAACTCGATGGTATCTCCATCCTGCGCTTTTTCAAGTGCATCCATAAAGTTCCAACTATTGTTGTAAGGCCCTACTAAATATCTTGCCACACGCTTCTCCTCTATTTCATCTTTTTGGAAGAAAATCCATTGTTTTTCTGTTTTCTGTTTACAAACACTTGTCACTAAAAATTGTAACACAATCCGGATCCAAAGAAAACACCTATCAGGCCTGAAAAGACTTAAAAACCTCTACTTTCCTAAGGAAAATAGAGGCTGCCATTCAAACTTTCAAGGCTGAACATATTGCTGCTGAGAACAGAGCGGTAGAAAGGAGCAACACATTGTCTGCCACTAACGAATCTTAAGCACGCAGGTCCTCCATCAAGTCTGAGACTGATTCAAATGGTTGACTCATATTCCGATTCTGCTCTACATCCGTTACTACTTGGAGCAACTTCCCATTATCGTCTAATCGAACATCAAAAGGTAAGCCCTGATATTGAATAGCCTGACGAAGGAAAATGTTGATAGCTGTTGTCATATCCATCCCTAAATGATTAAACACCAGTTGGGCTTGTTCCTTAACCTCACTATCCAAACGGATACTCATGCTCGTCTTTGACATATTCTCACCTTCTTTCCATCTATTATTGGAATAAAAAATAAGGCTATTGTAAATCCATTGGATATACAACGGATATCTATAAGCCAAAATATAGTAAAGAAATAAAATTAATGTCCCAAATATGGGAGATCTCAGCCTGAGTTTTAGTTTTAGAATATAATGTTGCTATCATAGATTAAGAGGTGAAAAATATGAACCAGATTACGAAACAATATAAATTACTATATTTCTTGCTCATTTTATTAAGTCTGACAAGTGCTCTTTTAATGACGTTCTTCTCTCTGCAATTAGGAAGAATACTTGATAGTATATCTAATTCAAATAGTGGATTACTCTTTCATATCACTATTTCTGTAGGTTCGATTTTACTGTGGTTCTTGATTTCTTGTTCCTATTCCTATCTTAAAAACCAATATGTAAAAAAAGTTATTTTAGATCTAAAAAGGCGTCTCTTATTACATTATTTATCGCGTGAATTTAACCAAATTGACAACCGTAACCATTCAGATTTCTTAAATAATATCACCAAAAACAGTGACCTTATTCAAGAAAATTTATTAATCCCTAAAATCTCTCTAATTGCAAATTTAGGGAGCCTTATCATGAGTGTGGTTGCTATTATTTATATAGAATGGCGATTAGCATTAGTCTTTCTTTTATTGTCGAGTATAACGATTTTTCTATCACAAATTCCTGGAAAGTTAATGACTAAATCAACTAATAATTATTCTCTACAAAATAATCACTATTTGTCAAAAATGACAAACTTTATTAATGGTTTTGAACAAATTAAGTTATTAAATATTCAAAGTTGGACCCAAGAAAAAATTCAGGGAATCAGTTTAGAATTTGAAGAGTCCAGAAAAACATATCAATTCTTAAAAGACTTAGCTTCAACTACTGGAATTTTACTAAGTTTTGCCTCTCAATTATCCTGTATGGTCGCTGGTATCTTTTTTGTAAGAAATAACTTACTGACTATTGGATTACTCGTAGCAAGTATTCAATTATTAAACGGTGTTTTTGCTCCATTACAATCTATTCTTTACAATAAAAATTTAATCAGCAGTAGCAAGTCCATTATTGATAATATCCAAGAAAATCTATATGAGACAAATCATGGAACTTTCCATAAAACAAGTACAATTGATTGTGATAACATTTCGACCATTTCTATTAGCCAATTACATTATGAAATTGAAAATAAAATATTATTTGATCATTTTTCCTATGAATTTAAAAAAGGCAAGCGCTATGCAATTATAGGTGCTTCAGGAGCTGGGAAAACAACTTTAGTAAAATTAATACTAAATTATTATTCCAAAAATCTTTATGATGGGGAAATAAAAATCAACGGAAAACAGAATATTGATATTCCCTCAGAGGAGTTATATAAAGATATTGCATTTGTGCAAAAAAATGA
This sequence comes from uncultured Streptococcus sp., assembly GCA_963540685.1. Taxonomy (GTDB): domain Bacteria; phylum Bacillota; class Bacilli; order Lactobacillales; family Streptococcaceae; genus Streptococcus. The sequence goes on along the minus strand of CAUTRO010000021.1, from coordinate 2,182 downwards.
TTTTCTGATTGAAGGAAATGTCCTAGAGAATATCAAACTATCCAGAAATCTTTATTTAACTGAAAAATTAAGAAAAGCCTTAGGATTTAATGAAGACTTCCTTAATAAGAGTCTATCTCAATCAGGCCAAAGTATTTCAGAAGGAGAAAAGCAACGAATTGATTTAGCTAGGTTTTTAGTCAAACCATATTCTGTATATATATTTGACGAACCTACAAGCAACCTTGATCCAATAAAAGCCAAAGCAATGATGGACTACATTCTATCCATTAAAGATGCAATTGTTATTGTCATTACTCATGATCAAAATCCAAAAATATTGGAAGAGTTTGATCACGTTATTACCTTATAGATAAATGGCCTAGTCTACTATATGAATGATGTGTTTCTCAAAGTATTCTTTGTAATTTTTGTAGATTGTTTTATTGAAGAGTTCGAAAATTTTTAAAGCTTCTTCGATTTTTACAAGTGATTTTTGATTATGATAGAATTTCAGTTCCAAATATCCATCTAAATACAGCAAAATAGTTTGTTCAAAAAAATCTGTGGAATCCGCTAATATATTCTTCGTAGCCTGTTTTAAAAATAAAGATTCCTCATATAAGTCGTTCTCAATCATTATAATCAAAGAATTGAGAAGTAGTTGAATGAGAGATTGTCTATTTCTAGGTATAGAACTATACAACTTCCCTTTGTTGAGCGCCTCTTTGGCATATCTAAATAATAAATCTGGAGATAGAACACGACAGCAATTTCCAAGGATGAGCGTTTCGTAATAACCCCAGTTTTCAACAGAAAATAAATAGTTTGTAAGATAAGAGGCGTCTTGACGACTCAATTGATGATTCTTATCCATTCCCGAAACAATACTTTCAATGAAAATAGCATTTAATTTATGGTAATGAGAATTTGTCCCATGAAAAAGTTCTATTTCTTTCTCTACCATATCTAGTAATGCTTGAGCATCTTCATTATATGCAGCCTGTTTAACAGAAGCTATTAAGGTACTAAAATCCGAAGGTTGATAATGATTACAGATAAGCAGAAATTCTTCTAGTGTTACTCCTATTCTTTCAAGAAGATACAATAACTTAAAGACAGAAATCTCTGTCTCTCCTAATTCAAATCTAGATATTTGAGATTTTGAAATTTCAGCACCTGCTAATGAAGAAATAGAAATCCCCTTTTCTTCTCTTATTTTCCTATAAGTTTCACCTAAAATCATACTTATCTCCATTCCATATCGAAAAGTTATTAAGGTATAGCAAACACTACTTCCGTTAAGCTTACTCTTGTTTGAGAGTATCATTATTAGTAATTTATAGCAATCATTTTTGATAATTTCAATATATAACTTCCTAAAGTTTTAGTCTTTGGATAAAAACTTACTTATACTCTATCATATCTAAAAACCAGTAGAAATGAAAATCATAAAAAATCATCTCTACTGGTTTTACTGTTAAGTCTTAATTAGATGAAACTTAGTCGGCTTATTTGAACAAGTTGACTTTAAATTAGAACAAATCATCAAACAAACTCAACTGGTTATCCTCTGGCATATTTCCAAGAATACCCATCTCATCCATCTTTTCAACCAGGGTGGACGAAACTCCGCCTCGCTTCCTGAGCTCGGTCTTAGAGAGGAATTCTCCTTCTTCACGCGCCCGCACGATCTGCTTGGCGACGTTTTCTCCCAATCCATCCATGGCGACAAATGGCGGAATCAGAGTGTCCCCATCGATCAAGAATTCTGTTGCCTGACTGCGATAGAGGTCTAGCTTGCCAAACTTGAAGCCCCGCTCCCACATCTCATTGACAATCTCAAGAGTAGTGTAGAGGTCGATCTCCACATTGGAAGCTTCGTTGTTCTTGCGTTTCTCAGCAATTTCTTTCATCCGAGCTTTCACGGCCTCAAGGCCAGCCCCCATGGTTTTAATATCAAAGGCTTTGGCCCGAATCGAGAAGTAGGCACAGTAATAATAGAGAGGATGGTGCACCTTAAAGTAGGCCACACGAAGGGCCATCATAACATAGGCCGCCGCATGAGCTTTGGGGAACATGTACTTGATCTTCCCACAGGACTCGATGTACCACTCAGGAACATTGTTTTCCTTCATGGCTTGGATATAGCCATTGCGCTCTTCTTCTGAGATTTTGAGCCACATCCCTTTCCGCACGCGCT
>CAUTRO010000020.1:0-10813 GCA_963540685.1 uncultured Streptococcus sp. | reverse complement strand
GATGGCTTATCTTTTTTCCGAAGTTTTTAGCCGAAACTCAGTTAAGCCTAACTCGTTAAGAATGTTAATAATGATATGAAGAAATCCAGAGGTTGCAACCCAGCCTCTGTTTTTCGGTAAAATAGAGGATGTTGCGTATGAAAAAAGTACTTTGTATTATTTATCCTAATTTTTCTCTTTATGAGATAACCACTTTAACGAGTACTTTAGCTCTATCTTTTGGCGTAACGATTGATTATGTAGCTTCAGATTATTCGATAGTTATATCTGAGGATGGTTTGCCTTGCCAACCTACAAAAACATTGGATCAAATACGTATAGAAGATTATTCTTGTGTGATTTTGCCAGGAATGGTAAATATAGGGCCTGCTCTACAAGATAAGAAATTGATCTCATTTTTGAGAAGTCTTGATGAGCAAGATATCCTAATTGCAGCCATTTCTTCAGCGCCCCTTTTATTGGCGAAGGCAGGCTTGTTGAACGACACGAAATATACAGGTGGAATTTGGCAAAACTTCTTTGACTATTTTGAATTTCTTCCACGTGAAAATTTCCAACCGAAAGTTCTTGTCCAAGATAAACAAATCATTACGGCTATCGGTTTTGCACATCAAGAGTTTGCAAGGAAAGTGATTCTAAGTCTAGGGTTGGCAGAGAATACAGACAACTATTTTAAAGAACAGAACGGGTATGCTGAAGAGGATTTGATATTTACTCTATCAGATGAAGAGTTTGATCAAGTGAAGCAGAGTATAGAAAACACCCTCTAAAGATTTACATGAAAATTATAGAAAGGAACAAAGAGCGTTCGAGAAATTGAACCCGAGCTCTGAAGTTTCTTACTCAATATAAAAGAAAGGAACTGAACCCGACCTAAATCGTGGTTTGATTCACAATAACAATAGAAAGGAACAAAGAGTGTTCGAGTAATTGAACACGGGCTACGGACTGTGCCAAAAAGATAGTTTTTTCTAGGACGCAAGCGTCCGTCGTCAAAACTCCTATTTTGGCTGTGTCCGTTTAACGCCCTTTGTATCTTGAATTATGAACAATACTGAATTTTATGACCGTTTGGGCGTTTCAAAAAATGCATCTCAAGATGAGATCAAGAAAGCCTATCGGAAATTATCGAAGAAATATCACCCGGATATCAACAAGGAGCCTGGTGCTGAGGAAAAGTACAAGGAAGTTCAAGAAGCTTATGAGACCTTAAGTGATGAACAAAAACGTGCTGCTTATGACCAATACGGTGCTGCAGGTGCTAATGGTGGTTTCGGTGGCGGAGCAGGTGGCTTTGGTGGCTTTAACGGTGGTGGCTTTGGTGGCTTTGAAGATATCTTCTCAAGCTTCTTTGGTGGCGGTGCAAGTCGCAATCCCAATGCCCCTCGCCAAGGAGACGACCTCCAATACCGTGTGAATCTCAAGTTTGAAGAAGCGATTTTTGGTGCTGAAAAAGAAGTTAAGTACCATCGTGAAGCCAGCTGCCATACCTGTCAAGGTTCAGGTGCTAAGCCAGGAACTAGCCCTGTGACTTGTGGTCGCTGTCATGGTTCGGGTGTCATTAATGTCGATACACAAACCCCTCTTGGGATGATGCGCCGTCAAGTAACCTGTGATGTTTGCCATGGTCGTGGCCAAGAAATCAAAGATCCATGTAGTACTTGTCGTGGAACAGGTCATGAAAAACAAGCCCACAGCGTGAATGTCAAGATTCCTGCAGGAGTTGAAACAGGTCAACAAATCCGCTTGGCAGGCCAAGGGGAAGCTGGCTTTAACGGCGGACCTTATGGCGATTTGTATGTTGTTGTCAACGTTGAGCCGAGCGATCGCTTCGAACGGGATGGTTCAACCATCTACTACAAGCTAGATTTGAACATTGTTCAGGCAGCACTTGGTGATACAGTTCACGTGCCTACCGTTCATGGCGATGTTGATTTAGTGATTCCTGAAGGAACCCAAACAGGTAAAAAATTCCGCCTCCGCGGAAAAGGTGCTCCGAGCTTACGTGGTGGGGCTATGGGAGACCAATTTGTATCCGTCAATGTCGTTACCCCAACTGGTTTAAATGACAAACAAAAAGAAGCCCTTCAAACCTTTGCGGAAGCAAGTGATTTGAAGGTCAACCCAAAGAAAAAAGGCTTCTTTGATAAGGTCAAAGATGCTTTAGATGACTTATAAGCATAAACGAGTTTCCTTTTGAGTAAGGGGCTCGTTTTATTTTGGATCGAATCCAAGAACTTCCTCTCCTAATTAAAGAATAATGAGAACCCTCATTGAATTTATTAAGATATCGTGCTAAATTTAAGAAAACGATTACAAAGACAATTTAGGAGGTCCTGATGAAATCACATCAACCACGTTATGCTATTCGCAAGTATGCAGTAGGAGCTGCATCGGTACTGGTTGGCTTTTTTGCCAACGGTCAAGTCGTGGCAGCAGATACGTCGAGCGTTACAGAAAGCGCTGCAACGACTCTTCCGACGCAACCAAGTGAAGGAGACTTGCCTCCCTCTACTACTGAGGAAGCTTCTCAGCCATCAGTAGAAAAACCAACTGCTCCTGCTCCGATCGTCGATCAAAGTCAACCGACACTGCCTGATCGAGAATTGCGGGTGTCAGATCTTGACCGTTTGATTCGCGAAGAAGCGAGCTCTGTCGCAGAGTCGGATGTGGCAGCTCAACCAGCGACAGCAGCGACGGAAACGCCTGCCAAAAATCCTGATCGGGAAGAAAAATTAGCCAAGAAAAAGATTGTATCGATCGATGCTGGTCGCAAGTACTTTTCACCAGACCAAATCAAGGAAATCATTGATGAAGCTAGTAAGACGGGTTATACAGACTTGCATCTCCTAGTCGGAAATGACGGCTTGCGCTTTGTTTTGGATGACATGTCCTTGAAAGTGGGAGATACTTCTTATTCTAGCCAAGCCGTGACGGATGCGGTTTAAAAAGGGAAGAAGGATTATTACGATGACCCGAACGGGACAGCCTTGACCCAGGCTCAAATGGATGATATTTTGGCCTATGCTAAATCGAAGAAAGTAGGAGTCATCCCAACTATTAATAGTCCAGGTCACATGGATGCGATTCTGACAGCCATGGAACAATTGGGGATCGAAAACCCTCACTTTAATTATTTTGGTACAAAGAAATCAGCTCGGACCGTTGATTTGGACAACCAAAAAGCTTTAGACTTTACCAAGGCTTTGGTAGACAAGTATGCGTCTTATTTTAGTGGCAAGACAGAAATCTTTAACATCGGTTTGGATGAGTATGCCAATGATGCGACAGATGCCCATGGTTGGCAGGTTCTCCAAGCCAGCAAGCATTGGCCGGGTGAAGGGTACCCAGAAAAAGGCTATGAAAAATTCATCCAATATGCCAATGATCTAGCAGCTATTGTGAAAAAACACAAGATGAAACCAATGGCCTTTAATGATGGAATCTACTACAATGGTGATACTTCCTATGGCGCTTTTGACAAGGATATCATTGTGTCCTACTGGACAGGTGGTTGGAACGGCTATGATGTCGCTTCTTCAAAACTCTTATCTGAACTAGGTCATCAGATTCTTAATACCAACGATGCCTGGTATTATGTGATTGGACGAGACAAGGCTGGATCTGGTTGGTACAACCTCGATCAAGGTCTCGAAGGAATTTCCAAGTCGGCAATTGATGTTGTTCAAAAAAATGACGGAGCTAAGGTGCCCTTCATCGGTGGGATGGTAGCTGCCTGGGCAGATACGCCATCCGCAACCTACAAAAAAGACCTTCTTTTTAATCTGATGCATGCCTTCGCGGACAAGAATGCGGACTACTTTGTAGCAGATCCTGAAGTCGTCGAAAAAGCTCTTACGGAAGCCCCGACTGATTTGGATCACTATACACCAGAATCGCTAGTAGCCTTTACAGCAGCTAAAAAAGCTTTAGAAGGGGCAGGTACAGACACCACTCGAGCAGAGGCTAAAACCTTGATCGACAATCTCAAAGCGGCTCAAGATGCTTTGGTATACACAGAAAGCTACGCGAAAGAAGTTGCTGCAAAAGAAGCAGCAGAAAAGCTCGCCATGAAGAAGGTCATCTCGATCGATGCAGGCCGCAAATACTTCTCGCTGGATCAGTTGAAACGGATCGTGGATAAGGCCAGTGAGCTAGGTTATTCTGACTTGCACCTTCTGGTCGGAAATGATGGTATGCGCTTCGTACTCGATGATATGACGGTGGAAGCCAATGGCAAAACCTATGCCAGTGACGATGTGAAAAAGGCCATTTTAGAAGGTACCAAGGCTTATTATGATGATCCAAATGGGCAAGCCTTGACCCAAGTGGAAATGGATGAGCTCCATGCTTATGCTACTGCTAAAGGAATCGGCTTGATTGCGGCAGTCAATAGTCCTGGACACATGGATGCCTTGTTAGTGGCCATGGAAAAATTGGGCATTGAAAACCCACAAGCTAGCTTTGATACGGTTTCGAAAACAACGATGGATTTGACCAATGAGGCGGCAGTCAACTTCACCAAAGCCTTGATTGGCAAGTATATGGACTACTTCAAAGACAAGTCTAAGATCTTTAACTACGGAACAGATGAATATGCCAACGACGCTACCAGTGCGCAAGGCTGGTACTACCTCAAGTGGTATGACCTCTATGGTAAATTTGCGGAGTATTCCAATAGTCTTGCAGCTATGGCGCGTGAAAAAGGCTTGCAACCAATGGCCTTTAACGATGGTTTCTATTATGGAGATGAAGATGATGTTGCCTTTGACAAGGATGTCTTGATTTCCTACTGGTCTAAAGGATGGTGGGGCTATAACCTCGCATCACCACAGTACCTAGCAGACAAGGGCTATAAATTCCTCAATACCAACGGAGACTGGTACTATGTTTTGGGAAGAACACCTGAAACAGGTGGTGGTTATATTGAAAAAGCGATTGCAAATGCAGCCACTACTCCATTCAGACAACTCCCAAGTACAACATATCCCGAAACATCTTTGCCGATGGTCGGTAGCATGGTAGCTGTTTGGTGTGATACGCCAAGTGAAGAATACATCGAAAAAAATGTCTTTGATCTCATGGAAGCTTTTGCCAATCATAACAAGGACTATTTCAAGGCAGACTTCACTGCCCTTAGAAAAGCAGTTGTTACGGTGCCAACGGATTTAGCCATTTACACACCGGAATCTCGCGCAGCACTTGCGAAAGTTTTAGATAGCTTGAATTGGAATGTGAGCCGTGCTCATCAAGATCAGGTGGATCAAGAAGTGGCTGCTCTGACCAAAGCCCTTGCGGGTCTTAAGCCAATCACGCAAGTGGGTAGCATGGCTGAAAATGACGTCAAAGCCCTAGTGGAAGATAAACCAAGTCTTGAAATCGTAGAGAAAGAACTGGATTTTGACCTTGTGGAACGCACCAATCCAGATCTCGCTAAAGGAGAACGCAAAGTGATCCAGGCTGGAGTTAAAGGGCAAGGTCTTGAGTATGTAGAGGTTTCGACACTTGATCAAAGTCGAAAAGTGATCGCTACAGAAGTTGCAACAGAGCCGGTTACAGAAATTGTTGAAGTCGGTACCAAAGAGGTTGTGACTCCAGCAAGCCCTTCCGTAGAAGCACCAGTGAAATCAGACTTACTTGCCAACAAAATGGTTCCAGATCAGTCAACACCTCATGTGATCTCGAAGGATCAACTAGTAGCACCAGTAAATACCCCAACGCCAATTCCAGCAGCTGTGAAAGAAGCGGTTCATCCAGAAACAGTAAACTCTGACAAGCAACTTCCAGAAACAGGAGTGGAATCTGCTCTTGGACTCGCTTTACTAGGATCGATCTTGGGAGCAGCAGGAATGGACTTGAAAAATAAAAAAAGAGACTGAGCCCTAGTAGATTAGTAACAGGGCGAAGTTAGGAGGCAGGATGTTCATCATTCTGCTTCTTTTTTGCTTACAAAACTGTACCCGGACAGTTTTCTTTTTTCACTCTTGTTTCCCCTTTTATATCCTGCTAAAATAAAACCATGACACGATACAAAGCAACCATTTCATATGACGGGACCTTGTTTGCAGGGTTTCAACGCCAACCGCATGCTCGCAGTGTGCAAGAGGAAATCGAGAAGACCTTGACTCGCCTCAATCAAGGAACCCCCGTTACCGTTCATGGAGCGGGGCGAACGGATGCAGGCGTCCATGCCCTTGGGCAGGTGATTCATTTTGATCTCCCCCAAGCGCGGGATGAGGAGAAACTCCGCTTTGCCCTCGATACCCAAACCCCAGAGGATATTGATTTCATTCGGGTGGAGCAAGTAGTAGATGACTTTCACTCACGCTACAAGAAGCACAGCAAAACCTACGAATTCATCGTGGATTATGGTCGTCCCAAGAATCCCATGATGCGTCACTATGCAACTCCCTATCCTTATCCTTTGGATGTGGAAAAGATGCAAGAAGCCATCCAAAAGTTGGAGGGAACCCATGATTTCACCGGTTTCACTGCTTCAGGAACCAGTGTGGAAGATAAGGTTCGGACGATTACAGAGGCTCGCTTGGTCGAGGATGCGGCAAATCATCGCCTGCTCTTTACCTTTTCGGGCAATGGCTTTCTCTACAAGCAAATCCGCAATATGGTAGGAACTTTGTTGAAGATCGGAAATGATCGGATGCCGATCGAGCAGATCGATCTGATTTTGGAAAAGAAGGACCGCAATCTAGCAGGTCCAACAGCAGCGCCAAATGGCTTATATTTAAAGGAGATACGTTATGAGTAATGAATTGATTCTCGCAATTTCAGGAAATGATATTTTTAGTGGGGGAGGTCTTCATGCAGACCTTGCAACTTATACGACTAACAAACAGCATGGCTTTGTAGCGGTGACTTGTTTGACAGCCATGACCGAGCATGGTTTTGAAGTGATTCCGGTGGATCCGACGACTTTTGCTCAACAGCTCAACTCTCTCAAGGATGTTCCTTTCTCTGCTATTAAACTCGGCCTCTTGCCGAATGTTGAAGTGGCAGACTTAGCCTTGGACTACGTCAAGGCCCATGCGGAGATCCCTGTAGTTTTAGACCCTGTCTTGGTCTGCAAGGAAACCCATGATGTGGAAGTATCAGCTCTTCGAGACGAATTGATCAAGTTCTTCCCTTCTGTGACCATCATCACGCCAAACTTACCAGAGGCTGAGATCTTGACCCAAAGCAAGATTCAATCGCTCGATGATATGAAGGAGGTGGCGCGCAAGCTCCATGAATTGGGAGCAGCCAATGTCGTGGTCAAAGGGGGTAATCGTCTCAATAAAGAAAAGGCCATCGATGTCTTTTATGATGGTACAGACTTCACCGTCATTGAAGAGCCGGTCTTAGAAAAGAACAATACAGGAGCTGGTTGTACCTTTGCATCTAGCATTTCCAGCCAGTTGGTGAAAGGAAAATCACCGCTTGAAGCTGTCAAAGCTTCTAAAGACTTTGTCTTTCAAGCGATTCAACATTCAGACCAGTATGGGGTAGTACAATATGACCTCTAATCGAACACAACTCATTGCCCGCCTCTCTATTTTATGTGCCTTGACGGTTGTGCTTGGCTACTATACCAAACTCCCAACTCCGACAGGGATCGTCACCCTGCTAGATCTGGGTGTATACTTCACAGCCTTCTATTTTGGACGCAAGGAAGGTGCGATTGTAGGTGGTGTCGGAGCCTTCCTACTCGACCTCATTTCGGGTTATCCTCAGTGGATGTTCTTTAGCCTCCTTTTTCACGGGGGTCAAGGCTATTTCGCTGGCTTCAAGGGAAAAGCTCGTTACCTAGGCTTGCTTCTTGCGACAGTCATCATGGTAGGCGGTTATGCGCTAGCTTCTGCTATCTTTTTAGGAAATGGCTGGGGAGCAGCGATTGCAGATATGCCTAACAATCTGGCCCAGAATTTTGTTGGGATGGCTTTAGGCTATGTAGTCTATTATGCCTTCCAAAAGAAAGGAAGCTAATTCATGGATCTGGAGCAACTGAAGAACGATGTAAAAGAAATCCTAGACGATGTACTAACCAAGAGTCGACTCCGCCAAGGGCAGATTCTAGTCTTAGGCTTGTCTTCAAGCGAAGTTGCAGGAGGGCAAATTGGAAAGGCGTCGAATCTTGACATTGCGGAAGCCATTGTCAAAACCTTGTTGGATGAGTTACAGACTAAAGGAATTTATCTTGCCGTACAAGGTTGCGAGCACCTCAATCGGGCCCTCGTTGTCGAGCGGGAATTGGCAGACAAGAAGGATCTAGAAATTGTCAATGTCCTTCCAAGTCTACATGCAGGGGGAGCTGGACAACTCGCTGCTTTCAAGTATTTCAAGGATCCTGTTGAAGTAGAATTTATCACAGCACAAGCGGGGTTAGACATCGGAGACACCTCAGTGGGGATGCACGTCAAACACGTGCAAGTCCCAATTCGCCCTATCATACGTGAACTAGGGCAAGCCCATGTCACAGCCCTCGCCAGTCGGCCAAAATTGATTGGTGGCGCCCGTGCTCTCTACCTAGATGATCCTATCCGAAAATCATAAATAGAACTAGCTTTTAGGGGCTGGTTTTTTTGGATGAAAAGAGAGGCAAAAACGTTTTAAAACTTGCAATTTCAAAGTTTTGTGGTAAAATTATAAGGAATGACTATATTATTTTAAGGAGAGACAGAATGTCTGTATCATTTGAAAACAAAGAAACTAACCACGGTGTGTTGACTTTCACCATCAGCCAAGAGCAAATCAAACCTGCTTTGGACCGTGTGTTTGAATCCGTTAAGAAAACTTTGAACGTACCTGGATTCCGTAAAGGTCATATTCCACGTCCTATCTTCAACCAACGTTTTGGTGAAGAAGCTCTTTACCAAGATGCTTTGAACGATCTTCTTCCAGCAGCATACGAAGCAGCTGTTAAAGAAGCTGGAATCGAAGTTGTAGCCCAACCTACTTTTGATGTTGTATCTATGGAAAAAGGTCAAGACTGGACATTGACAGCAGCTGTTGTAACAAAACCTGAAGTAAAATTGGGTGCTTACAAAGACCTTGAAGTATCAGTAGAAGTTTCTAAAGAAGTAACAGACGCTGATGTGGATGCTCGTATCGAACGCGAACGCAACAACTTGGCTGAATTAGTTGTTAAAGAAGGTGCTGCTGCAGAAGGCGACACAGTTGTAATCGACTTCGTTGGTTCTATCGACGGTGTTGAATTCGACGGTGGTAAAGGTGACAACTTCTCACTTGGACTTGGTTCAGGTCAATTCATCCCAGGTTTCGAAGACCAATTGGTTGGACACTCTGCTGGTGAAACAGTTGACGTGATCGTAACATTCCCAGAAGACTACCAAGCAGCTGACCTTGCAGGTAAAGAAGCGAAATTCGTGACAACGATCCACGAAGTGAAAGCAAAAGAAGTACCAGCTCTTGACGATGAATTGGCAAAAGACATCGACGAAGAAGTTGAAACTCTTGCTGAATTGAAAGAAAAATACCGCAAAGAATTGGCAGAAGCAAAAGAAGAAGCATACAACGATGCAGTAGAAGCAGCAGCAATCGATCTTGCCGTTGAAAATGCTGAAATCGTTGAACTTCCAGAAGAAATGATCCACGAAGAAGTACACCGTTCAATCAACGAATTCCTTGGAAATATGCAACGTCAAGGAATCTCACCTGAAATGTACTTCCAAATTACTGGAACAACTCAAGATGATCTTCACAAACAATATGAAGCAGAAGCTGAAAGTCGCACGAAGACAAACCTCGTGGTTGAAGCAGTAGCCAAAGCAGAAGGTTTCGAAGCAACTGAAGAAGAAATCAATGCTGAAATCGAACAATTGGCAGCAGATTACAACATGCCAGTTGAACAAGTTCGTAACCTTCTTTCACCAGAAATGTTGAAACATGACATCACAGTGAAGAAAGCCGTGAACGTGATCACAAGCACAGCAAAAGTAAAATAATTTAGAATAAAAAGAAGAGCCGTGAGGCCCTTCTTTTTTCTGATTTCATGGAGAATACTGGAATTTTCCTTTGACGAAAGGGGAAATTTATCGTACAATAGAGTGTAACGATAAAATTTGTGATAGATTTGGCGACTAGAAGTTTTCAATCTATCATTAAGGATGGGATGAGGTTTGAGACCGGATCCTTCTCCATTTAGGAAATGAAACATAAGGAGATTTACCCTTGGAATTAGAAGTATTTGCTGGACAAGAAAAAAGTGAACTTTCTATGATTGAAGTGGCGCGTGCGATTTTGGAATTGCGCGGACGTGACCATGAAATGTACTTTAGCGATCTTGTAAATGAAATTCAAAATTACCTTGAAAAATCAAATAGCGAGATCCGTGAAGCTCTTCCATTGTTCTACACGGAATTGAATGTGGATGGAAGCTTTATCCCACTTGGGGATAACAAATGGGGTCTTCGTTCTTGGTATGCGATCGATGAAGTCGACGAAGAAATCATCGCCCTTGAAGAAACGGACGAAGATGAAGCTCCTAAGAAACGTAAGAAAAAACGTATCAACGCCTTCATGGATGGAGATGACGATGCGATCGATTACAACGATGACGATCCAGAAGACGAAGAAGTTTACGAAGCAGATCCGGCTCTTTCATACGATGAAGAAAATCCAGATGATGAAAAGAGTGAAGTCGAAGCTTACGATGCTGAAATCAATGAAATCGTACCAGATGATTTGGGTGAAGAAGTTGAATTGAGCGAAGAAGACGATGAAGAAGAGGAAGAAGAATAAATCATAAGAGGCTGGGACAAAAGTCCTAGCCTCTCAATTGTCTTTGGATTGTCGAGCA
>CAUTRO010000019.1:0-11079 GCA_963540685.1 uncultured Streptococcus sp. | reverse complement strand
CCACTACCAAGAGCAAAAAGTGATCGATGCTCAAACGGAAGTCAAGGCTGCAGGACAAGAACTGGAAGAAAAGAAAGCTGAAGTGACGGAGGCGGAAAACCTGATCGCAACGACTTCAAATGCACAAGTTCAGAATGCAGAAAATGACGTTAAGGTGGCGCAAGCCTATGTGACCATCGAAGAAAATAAGGTTCAAGAGGCGGAAGCTGCACATGACCAAGTCGTAGAGGCCGTTCGTCAGCAGGAAAATCAAGTTACCGCTCAGGAATCTTTGGTCGATGTAGCAGAGAATGAGTTAAAGCAAGCCAAGACACCGATTTCTAATGATGAGAATGTCCTGGCTCAAGCCTTGGTGGAGCAAAACCAAGTTGAGCAAAGTATTAAAGAATCTCAAAATTATCTAGCAAGTATGCAAGCGAGTCAGCAAAATGGGTCTGACACAGTCGTTCAAATTGAGAGTGACATCCAAGTTGCTCAAACGCAACTCACTGATTTGAAGGCGGTCATTGCGACAAAAGAGGCGGAGTTAGCAGCCTTGGAGCAAGCAGCGGCCAATAGCCCCGTACAACTGAGCCAAGCGACCTATGAAGTCTATTTGCAACACTTGGCAGACAATGGCAATGAAGCTGCAGCAAGTGCCCTAGCCCTCTATAAACGTGGGCGTGAAGAAGATGGTATCACAGTCGGAGAGTCTGGCTCACTCCAAGCCAATTTGCGGGCTCTTGAAATCGCAGATGCCATCAATGCTTATCGTCGCAATGCAGGCTTGCCTGAATTGGAGCTGGATCCTTATTCCCTTCCTGCCAGTCAAGTCCAGCTGGAATACTTTAAAAAGGCCAACTGGCATATGTTTAAGTATTTGCCAAACGAAAACATTGCTTATGGCTTCTCACCTGCTGGTGCAGTAGACTTTTGGTACAATGAAAAAGCGGCTTACCAAGAAGTAGCGGCTCAATACGGTCTACCGACAGACGAAACAAAAATCGATGCCAATGACATCTATATGAAGATTGGGGCTGAGGCCTTTGCCAAGGTTGGTCATTACCTCCAAATGGTGGACAACAAAGCAACGGCTTTATCAGTGGCTTATGACCCAAGTAATGCTATGTCAGAAGCAGCCTTCTTGCACAGCCCAGTTACGTCAGCTGTATCGACTAGTGCTCTCGCTTACCAGTTGCGCCAGGGAGCTGGTGCTACGACGACGAGAGCAGATGTCAAGGCTAAGTCCGATGAAGTAGCCAATCTCAAATTGGACAAGGCCAATCTAGAATCCCAAATCATCATCTTGCAAGGAAAGTTAGAGGATACTCGCCATTCCAATTCGAATGTGGAAGCGGAAATGGCCAATGTACAAAAAACAATCCAAAATTACAAGATTCTTCTGGTTAGCAAGGACAATGCGGTTGAAAAAGCTAAGGCTACACTTGCAGTATCTCGAGGTCGGATTGAAGCAGCTATCCAACCAAAAGAAGCAGCGCTTCAAAAAGCGAAAGATTTGTTAGCAGCTGCGCGTGAGAAATTAGATCTTTTAAAAGCAGAAGAAGCAGAAAAAGCCCAAGTTGTTCAAGAAGCGCATGATGGCTTGAAGGCAGCGCAAGAACGCTTGGTTGCTGCTGAAAAACGTCTTTCTGACTTTAAAAATGCTCCAGAATTATTGGTCAAAGCCCAATCAGTTTTATCAGCTGCGGTGGCTAATTTAGAAAATAAAAAAGAAAAATTAGAAGCCGAATTCACTACTCTTCAATCTTATCAAAGTGTCGTGGAACACTTGAATTCTCAATATGAAGATCTTGCATCACGCATGGATCCAGCTATTTTAGAAGCAGCAAATATGCCGATGGATATTCGATCAAGCAATCCGACTACCTTCTCAGATACTCCACCAGTTCTTCCAACTCACACCAATAGTTCCCAGGTTCAAGTACCAAATGCGACTCCAGCTCCAAAACAAGAAGCCAAAGTAGAAGAAATCAAACCCAAAAAAGAAAACAGCCAAGCTGTGGCAAGTGCAGATTCTTCCAAATATGCAGCAGCAACAACAGGTGTAGTCGTTGGGCTACTTGCTGGGTTGTTTGGTTTTAAGAAAAAGAAACAATCTTCAAATAATGATTAAGGAATACAGAAGATAGAGTGGACACTTAGACACTTTATTGCTTAAAATCTTTAAAGACAATTTATGAGGGTGGGACGAGAACTCTTTTAACAAAATGAGTTCTTTCCTGCTCTTTTTTTACACTTTTGGATTTTGTGAAAGAAAGTGATAGAAAATGATAAAAATTGTTGACATTTTTTGAAGAAAGAGTATAATGGTTTTTGTAATCGATTGCAAAAGGAGGAGAAATGCTTAAGTCTGAACGAAAACAATTGATCCTCGAAAAGGTATTAAAGGAAAAATTTGTTTCCTTAGAAACCCTTGTACAAGAACTGGGAACGTCTGAATCAACGGTTCGACGAGACTTGGATGAGTTAGAAGCTGAAAGCAAACTTCGTCGGGTTCACGGCGGTGCAGAAAGTTTGCATTTTCTTCAAGAGGAAGAAAGCAATAAAGAAAAATCTATCAAAAACATTCAAGTTAAGTCAAGAATTGCGGTAAAAGCGGCGGAGTTGATCAAAGATCATGATGTAATCTTTATCGATGCCGGGACGACCAATGAACTCTTGGTACAAGAAATTGTCAATCCAACGGTATCTGTGGTGACCAATTCGATTCACCATGCGACCAAGTTGGTCGAGCGAAATGTTCCAACGGTCATCATCGGTGGAAAGGTAAAATCTTCTACAGATGCGAGTATCGGAGGGATCGCACTCAATCAAATCGGTCAGTTGAATTTTGACAAGGCCTTTCTTGGAATGAATGGAATCGATGATGAATTTTACAGCACTCCAGACCTGGAAGAAGGATCTGTCAAGCGTGCGATTATCGAAAATGCAAAAAAAACCTATATCCTAGCGGATGATTCAAAAATTGGAGTGACATCCTTTGTCAAAGTGGCTCCTATCAAGCGAGCCATGATCATCACCAATCAATGTGAACCGCAACGATTAAAGGTTTTAAAAGAGAAAACGGAGGTTATTGAGGTTTGATTTATACAGTAACACTGAATCCTGCCATTGACTATATTGTCCGTCTCGATCATGTAGAGACAGGGGCGGTCAATCGGATGGCTTCGGAAGATAAATTCGCCGGCGGTAAGGGAATCAATGTCAGTCGTGTCTTGAAGCGACTCGATATCGAGAACACAGCGACTGGGTTTATCGGTGGTTTCACAGGGCGCTTTATCGAAGATGTCCTTACGAGTGAAGCTATTTCAACCAACTTTGTGACCGTGGACCAAGATACACGGATTAATGTCAAGATCAAAGCCGATGAGGAAACAGAGATCAATGGCAATGGTCCAGAAGTGACGGAAACTCAGTTGCAAGAATTGCTCAGCATCCTATCCAGCTTATCAGCGGATGACGTCGTAGTCTTTGCAGGCTCTGCCCCATCTTCACTTGGAAATGCTGTTTACAAGGAACTAATTGCAGCAACTCGTGCAACAGGCGCGCAAGTCGTTTGTGATTTTGAAGGGCAAACCTTGATTGATTCCTTAGAGTTCAATCCCCAATTGGTCAAACCAAACAACCATGAGTTGGGAGATATTTTTGGCGTTACCTTGACGGAATTGCCAGAAATTGAACGCTACGCCAAAGAAATCTTGGCCAAAGGAGCACAAAACGTCATTATTTCCATGGCGGGTGATGGTGCTCTTCTGGTTAGTCCAAGTGGTACTTACTTCGCAAAACCGATCAAAGGTCAAGTGAAGAACTCGGTTGGAGCTGGAGATTCCATGGTGGCAGGCTTCACTGGGAAGCTCGCAACAACAGGAGACGTCATCGAAGCTTTCAAATGGGGCGTGGCTTGTGGAACAGCGACCACCTTCTCAGATGATTTGGCAACAGCGGACTATATCAAAGAAATTTATGAAAAAGTAGAGGTAGAAAAACTATGAAAATTCAAGACGTTTTAAATAAAAACGTGATGTTGTTTGATCTTCAGGCAACAGATAAAGAGGGCGTGATCAATGAGATGGTCCAATCGCTCGTCGATAATGGTGTGGTGACAGATTTTGAAACTTTCAAGACTGGGATCATGAACCGTGAAGCGCAAACATCCACTGGTTTGGGTGAAGGAATCGCTATGCCCCACAGCAAAAACGAAGCTGTCAAAGAAGCAACGGTCTTGTTTGCAAAATCAAACAAGGGTGTTGACTATGCATCACTGGATGTTCAACCAACGGACTTGTTCTTTATGATTGCGGCTCCAGAAGGGGCAAACGACACTCACTTGGCAGCCCTTGCTGAATTGTCTAAGTACTTGATGAAGCCAGGATTTGCAGACAAACTTCGCCAAGCAAGCACTCCTGATCAAGTAATCGCAGTTTTCGACGCAGAAGAGCAAGAAGCTGCAGCTGAAGAAGCGAAAAAAGCAGAAGCTGTTAAAGAAGCAGCTTCATCTGACAAACCATTGATCGTTGCCGG
Organism: uncultured Streptococcus sp.; assembly: GCA_963540685.1. GTDB lineage: Bacteria > Bacillota > Bacilli > Lactobacillales > Streptococcaceae > Streptococcus. The sequence continues at coordinate 6,558 of CAUTRO010000019.1, read as the reverse complement.
TACAACTGGTATCGCCCACACTTACATGGCAGAAGAAGCCCTCATCAAAAAAGGTGAAGAAATGGGTGTTACAGTTCGTGTTGAAACAAACGGTGCATCAGGTGTCGGCAACCGCTTGACAGCAGAAGAAATCGCCAAAGCTGAAGGGGTAATCATTGCAGCGGATAAAGCAGTTGAAACTGCTCGTTTCGATGGCAAAAAGTTGATCTCTAAACCAGTCGCAGCTGGTATCCGTCAGACAGAAGAATTGATCCAAACCATCTTAGACGGCAAAGCAGATGTCTTCCACGCTGAAAATGCAGCAGAAGCTAGCGCTAGCCAAGAAAAATTGAGCCTGGGTGGAGCTTTCTACAAACACTTGATGAGTGGAGTTTCTCAAATGCTTCCATTCGTTATTGGTGGTGGGATCTTGATCGCCCTTGCCTTCTTGATTGACCAAATTATTGGGGTACCTCAAGATCAATTGTCTAGCCTTGGTTCATACCATGAATTAGCAGCTCAATTTAAAACAATCGGTGGCGTAGCCTTTGGCTTCATGTTGCCTGTACTTGCTGGTTACATCGGATTCTCCATCGCTGAAAAACCAGGTTTTGTAGCAGGTTTTGTTGCTGGATCCATTGCTAGCTCAGGTTCAGCATTTGGAAATATTGTTTACGGCGCTGCAAAAACTGAATTACCAGCAGCCGTATCATCTGGTTTCCTTGGCGCTTTGGTAGGTGGTTTCCTTGCAGGTGGAGTTGTACTCTTCCTTCGCAAAGTCCTTGCCGGTCTTCCACGCTCACTCGATGGTATCCGTTCGATCCTTCTCTTGCCATTACTTGGTGTTGGATTGACAGGATTCTTTATGTTCCTTATTAACATTCCAATGTCAGCGATCAATACATCTTTGAACAACTTCTTGACTGGCTTGTCAGGTAGCTCTGCAGTTCTTCTTGGTCTTCTTGTCGGTGGTATGATGGCTGTCGATATGGGTGGACCAGTCAACAAAGCAGCTTATGTATTCGGTACAAGTACATTGACGGCATCAGCCCTTACAAGTGGTGGTTCAACCGTTATGGCGGCCGTTATGGCAGCTGGGATGGTTCCTCCATTGGCAGTCTTTGTAGCAACTGTCTTGTTCAAAGACAAATTTACTGAAGAAGAACGCAACTCAGGTTTGACAAATATTATTATGGGTCTTTCCTTCATCACTGAAGGTGCCATTCCATTCGGTGCAGCTGACCCAGCGCGTGCTATTCCAAGCTTTATCGCAGGTTCAGCTTTGACAGGTGCCCTTGTTGGTCTTGCAGGCTTGAAACTGATGGCTCCTCACGGAGGAATCTTCGTTATCGCCCTTACTTCAAACCCACTTCTTTACATCTTGTTCGTATTGATCGGTGCAGTCGTAAGTGGTATCTTGTTCGGATTGCTTCGCAAACCTAAAAACTAATCATACCTAAAAGGTTGGCTCTTCCCAACCTTTTTTGTTGCTCAAAAACACCAACTAGTGATGAAGTTGAGAATCTCCTTAGATTTCGTTATAATTTGAATAGCTTTTCTTTATAATGGAGGCGAAATAATGAAAAAAAGAAATCTCGTCATTTTTTTGGCAATAACTTCTGTGTTAGTGGGAGGGACAATTATGTCTATTCAAAAACAACATATATTTTCTGGTGATGCTCAACAGCACAAGCAATTTAGCGGAAAAGATAAGCAATTAATTTATCTAAAGAAACATGAAAAAGAAATCGAAGATTTTGTAAAATCTCAAAATCCTAAAGTTAAATCAGTTCAGATTGCTTGGGATGAAACTCAATGGGAGGAAATAGGAAATGGTACACCGAAGGGGGGAGGTGAAGTAATCCGAGTATTTGGTGGTTTTAATCAAATAAAAAATTCAAGTTGGAGCGTTACATTAAAGATAAAAAAAATAATGAAGAAGATTTTATTGAAGGAATTGGAAGTGGTGGTCCGCTTCGTGTAGGAGGGGAATATTTTGACGAATAGTAATTTAAGGACGTTTGATAACCTTTATGCTAATTTGGCTCAGTCTGCTTATACAGGTAGACCGTCTAATTTCCCATATAATTCTCAACGTGAAATAGATAAAGATATTTTAGATTCAGGTCAATCTTTACCATTTATCTTTTCTAAAGATACTGAATTTTACAATAAGGATACAAAAAATTTGGAAATCACCACCGGAGGTAAAAATCTTCCTAATGGTGGAAAAGTCTATTTACAGCCAGATCCTGGTTTGCATACTGTAGACGAGACGTTGGATCTTCAGCTCCCAAATCCTAATGGTGGATATCATAAAGAAACATATACCGTCAATCATTATCAGAAGGGTCTTTTGACTGATGAGAAAGCAGGGTTTAATGCCTATTATTTAACAGATACTCCAACCTTAGGTGAAGATACTAAGAAAACTTACATGGCCATTCGAGGAAGCGATGGAATGAGATTGTCTACTTGGAACGACTGGGTCGATAACGACGCTCAGTTTGCGATTAATGATAGTCATATTCCTCAAGCAAAGTTGGCTACAAAAGGATTGAAAGAAAAAATAGCTGAAATGAGCAAAAAAGCTCCAAATGCTCAAATGGATCTTGCCGCTCACTCACTCGGGACTATGGTTTCTGTCCAAGGCATAGCTGATCTAAGTAATCAAGAGTTGAAAAAAATTGGCAAAGTAGTTTTGCTTGATGGTCCAGATACGACGAAGAGTTTAAAGAAAATGGGCCTTAGTGATGAAAAAATCAAATTAATCAGTGATAAAGTAGAATACTATGTCAATCCTTTTGATATGGTAAGTATGCTCAATCGAGAACACACTATTACTAAATTACCTGGTGATGGGAAAGAGCCTCTTAAAAAGCCTGTTGGCAAAGTCAATATCATTGTCCCCCTCTATTAGACTGAAAGTTTTGATGCAGAAAGTTCTCATGATTTTGGTGTTTTTCAACCGGATGGAAAAGGGAATTTCTTAACAGCTTCCGAAGATTTTCATCCGGAGTTGCTCAGAGCTGGTGAAAAGTTTGCTCGTTTGATTGCATCTTCATTAGAAGCTGCTAAAAAGTTGGGAATTGAAGGAAATGTAGCTTTAAATCTTCTCAGTTCAATTGTTACAGGTGACATTAGCATCAGAATCCCTCTTGGAATGTCAGTATATGAGAATTTTAAAAAGCAGTATGGAGAAATTGTTAGGGAAGCACGTTTAGAATCTATTAAATGGGATCGTGAAGCTATCCCTCGATATCAAGAACAACTGAGAAGTGGAAATTTGACAGGTGAGGAAAGAATTTTGATTCGCGCTCGTTTACTTCAGACAGCCTCACAGTTAGCTATTTTTGAGACGGAGGATAAGGTTGAGAATGTTAAGAGTTACCTTTCAAATGCTAAAGAAGAAATTCAAACCATTTTAAAGAATACAAATTCGGAAGCGGTAGGGTTAGCCACATATTTAACGAGCTCAGAAGTCACAGCTTTACTCGCTGATTTCAATATCTCACGTTTCTGGGATGAAGGGATTGAGGGGAAAACGGAAAAAGCAGCTGGAGCTTTTCTAACACAAATAGAGCAATTGGGTACAACTTTGGTTAGAGCTAGTGGTACATTTGAGGTTGTAGATACACAACAAGCTGAGGATTTTAATAATTTATTAGCAGATGTGAAAAAAACATGGAGGGTTAAGAATGTTGATGCTGGATGATTCTTTGCTAACAAAAGAAAGTCTAGAAAGAGAATATATAGAAAGAATGAAGGAGCAGGAACGCCAGGCGATTCGTGCTATTATAGCAGTTAAGACACTACTGATTATAGCTAAAGGAGTAGAATTATCAAAGAAATTAGATGACACAGCTTCTGAGATGCAGGAGTATACGTCTAATACTTTTGTAAATAATATTAAGGGAGGATTTGAAGGAAAGGCAGCAGAAGCTACGGAGACCTATTTGACTCAGACAATGAAAAAGCCTGATTTAAAAAGTCCTATTAAATCCTGAATAAGAAAGTTGAGAAAGTTAGTAATGGATAAAAAAGAACTGCAGAAAATGGAAGATGACCACATGCGTAAACTACGTGAGTTAGAGTGTCTGGAGTTTGATTTAGATTACTATTATCATAGGTTTGACAGAGAGACAGAGAATATAATAGAGGCTGTTTCCTATGCATGTAGAGGGGAGTATTCTGCCGAAATTCAATCCCACATTTTTGAAATTGAGGAGAATTTGGATAACTATCGTCAATTGTACAATGCTCGCATTGACGATGTATTGGACTTACGTTCTAAAGAGAATAAGACTTTCTACAGAAAGTTAGAAGAAAATAAAATCTAGAAAATAGGAAACGAGAACGAAATATTAATTTTATTAGGATTACTATGCTCAAAAAGATAATCAACTTAACAAAACTGGGTTTTATTGGAGCAGAATTAGTTATTCATTTCATAGAGAAAGGCCAATCTTCCCGGCCTTTTCTTCTTATCCTTGTGTAAAAATCACCCCATTCTACGTTGGTATCTTGAGCTGAATTATGATATAATAAGCCTATCGCATATTTTTAGGAGAATAAAAATGGATATTCAACGTGAAAAAGAATTTGTCAGCCAATACCACTATGACGCTCGTAATTTTGAGTGGGAAAAAGAAAATGGCATTCCCGAAACAAAAGTAGATGTAAACTTTCAATTAATCAATCGTGATCAACAACAAAACACAACTTCTTTGATTGTGATCTTGAGCTACATGATTGTATTTGACGGCTTTGTGATCAGTGGAACCATCACTCAAATTAACCACTTGTTTGGTCGCTATGTCAATGAACCAAGCGAATTCAGCAAAGATGAAGTGGAAGAATTGGCTCGTCCTTGCTTGAATATGCTCAACCGTTTGACTTATGAAGTCACAGAAATTGCCCTTGATTTACCGGGTATTAATTTGGAGTTTTAATCAATGAAATTAGCAGTGATTACGGATTCGTCTGCCTATTTACCGCAGCACCTTCTCCATCACGACGACTTATTTATTTTAGATATTCCGATCTATATCGATGGGGAATCCTATGTGGAAGGGAAAAATCTGACACACGACGAGTTTTACCAAAAGATGGCTGCGTCTAAGGAATTACCAAAGACGAGCCAACCTAGTGTAGCAGCGTTAGAAGAAGTCTTATCTGGTTTAACAGCTAAGGGGTATACGCATGCTCTTGGTCTCTTCTTGTCATCAGGTATCTCTGGCTTCTACCAAAATATCCAATATTTGAAGGACGAATTTGAGGGCTTGACCGTCGAATTTCCTGACTCAAAAATCACGAGTGCTCCGTTAGGAATGATGGTAGAGGATTGCTTAAAATGGGCTGGTGAAGGTCGTTCCTTTGATGAGATTGTCGCACATGTGCAGACCCAAATCGATGGAACTTGCGCCTTTATCATGGTGGACGATTTGGACCACTTGGTCAAGGGAGGCCGTCTCTCAAATGGCGCTGCCCTCATCGGGAATCTCTTGAGCATCAAGCCGATCCTTCACTTTAATGACCAAGGTGTCATCGAAGTTTTTGAAAAAGTTCGTACGGAAAAGAAAGCGATCAAGCGCTTGGTGGAAATCGTTGATGAAGGGATCACCGGAGGACATTTCCAAGTCTTTATCATCCATGCCAATGTACCTGAAAAAGCCGAAGCACTTCGCCAGATGTTGGTGGCTGAAGGGGTGGAAGGCGAGATTCCGTTTGCTACTTTTGGTGGTGTCATCGGGACGCACTTAGGTGACCATAGCTTAGCAGTTGGGTATATCCCTGTCGTTTAAGGAGAATTCTATGTCAATTAAAGTCATTATCGCAGGTTTCAAGGGGAAAATGGGGCAAGCAGCCTACCAGATGGTTTCAGGGGATCCTGAGCTAGAATTAGCTGGCTTGATCGATCCATTCACCGATGAAACAGAAGTTGCAGGAGTCCCTGTCTTTAACCATAAAGAAGATGCCGTGGGTCTTGAAGCAGATGTTTGGGTGGACTTTACCATGCCAAAGGTTGCTTATGAAAATACTCGCTTTGCAATTGAAAATGGCTTTGCTCCTGTCGTGGGGACAACTGGCTTTACCCCTGAGCAGATTCAAGAATTGACAGAGCTTTCTCGTCAAAAGGGCTTGGGTGGCTTGATTGCACCGAACTTTGCCATTGGAGCTGTGCTCTTGATGCAATTTGCAGCCCAAGCTGCCAAGTATTTCCCGAATGTGGAAATCATCGAATTGCACCACGATAAGAAAAAAGATGCACCGAGTGGAACAGCGATTAAGACAGCTGAGTTGATCTCCGATCATCGTGAGAAAATCCAGCAAGGTGCAGCAGATGAAGAAGAGTTGATGCCTGGAGCAAGAGGAGCGGATTTTGAAGGGATGCGCATCCATTCTGTCCGCTTGCCTGGCCTAGTGGCTCACCAAGAGGTGATTTTTGGAAGCCAAGGCGAAGGGTTGACTCTCCGTCATGATTCCTATGACCGTGGTTCCTTCATGACAGGAGTAAATCTAGGAATTAAAGAAGTTGTCAAGCGTCATGAGCTTGTCTATGGTTTGGAACACTTACTA
>CAUTRO010000018.1:0-11265 GCA_963540685.1 uncultured Streptococcus sp. | reverse complement strand
TTGCGGAAGTTTCGCATTCTCCATTGTGAAGCTAAGCCTGGTAGAGAGATTCTCTAGCTAACTTTGGATCGCGATCCAACAAGGCTTGCTCGCGGTTAACAGCGGCTTCTTCCGTGTCTTTTTGTGTGGAAACAGAGACATACTCACCGCCCGCCATCGAAAAGGCACCTGCCAGAATAGCCGATAAGCCAGAAAGAAAAATGATCCAGATGTTTGATGTGGCACTGGCTACCCCGATAACCACCCCAGCAATAGAAATGATCCCATCATTAGCTCCGAGAACAGCAGCTCTCAAGATATTCAAGCGGTCGTTAAATGATTCATCTACTCCATGTTTTGTTTCAGTCATACGGTATCTCCTTTACCTTGTTTAGAATGATTATAAATAAAGCTCAGAAAGAAAGCAAGTCTTTTGTCCTAAATGATAAAAGTCCGACAATTTAATGAAATATGAGTTGTCATATTCGCCATTACAACAAAAAGAGGTATAATGTAACATATATAGTTACAACAAAAAGGAGAAAGAATATGGTATACTCCTATCGTAGCAAGATTCATTTAGCAGAAGTGGCCTTGAATGTGAGGGACTTAGCACTTCAAACCGCTTTTTTTACACAAGTTCTTGGACTTGAAATTCTGTCGCAATCGGATCAGGATGTGGTTTTAGGAGCTGGTGAGAAAGCCTTGGTGCACCTACTTCAAACACCACGAAATGAAAATGTGAAAGAGAGCTATGGCCTATACCACATGGCGATTTTGTTGCCATCTCGGGAGGATCTAGCAGATGTATTTAAACACATTGCGGAATTGAACGTTCCCTTTGTCGGGGCGGCTGATCATGGCTATAGCGAAGCTCTTTATCTGGAAGATCCAGAAGGAAATGGCATTGAACTATACAGTGATAAGCCTGTCACTGAATGGGATATTAGAGAAGATGGGCGCATCATTGGTGTGACAGAGGAACTCTCTGCGCAAGAAATTTATGACATGGGCCGTCAGGTGGATCCCTTTGTCATTGCTAGTGATACTCGAATGGGGCGGCAAGCAGTTAGCCAACCGTTAAAAAGAACTGTCTGGCCTTGCCTACTATGTCGTAGAAGTAGCCAGCAAGGATGACTTGGTTGCCATAGCAGAGAGAGCAAAAGGAAATGGCGCTCCTGTCAACTGGGTGACTTCTAGTGAGTTCACATTTAAAGATCCTGATAGTATTGTAACATGGGTAAGAAAAGGATAAGAAAAAGAGAGTGGGACAGAAATCGGTCATTCGTTAGAATTCGATTTCTGTCCCACCTCCGCACAGTTGACTAGGGCTATAAAAACTGATGAAACCAGCCTAGTAGAGCCCACTCAACCACTGCGTCTTGCTCGACAATCCAAAGAAAATTGAGAGGCTAGGACTTTTGTCCCAGCCTCCTTTTGTTGAGAAAGATTAGTTCGTTTCATTTTCTTTTCCCACAACCCAAAATAAGAGAAGGAGTTGGAAGATGGCCAAGGCAAATAAGACCATGAAGCCGTTGCGACTGCCTTTAGCAGTGGCTTGGGTGAAGTCCATCTTTTGATTGGCTTGGCTCATAGCAACGATCAAGGAAGCTAGGGTTGTTCCAACAGCTCCAGCAAATTGTTGCAAGGTATTAAAGATCGCATTGGCATCGGGTTGTTCCTCTAGCGCTAGTTGTTTCTGTCCGTTGGTCATGATATTTCCGAAGGCAAGCCCCATACCGGTCATGAAGATCATGTAAAAGATGAGGATCAAGTGATTTGATAGCTTGAGGGCAAAGAGGGTGAAGTGAAAATGGGCCAGAAGGATGAGAGCAGCTCCAAGGAGAATCGGTTTTCGGGCCCCCAGTTTATCTAGAATCAGACCGGAGAAAGGAGCAAAACCAGCTCCAATGAGGGCGCCTGGAAGCAGCATCAAAGCTGCAAGCGTAGTGCTCGAGTGGTTGACCAATTGGACATAATTCGGCAAGAGGAAACTCAAGGCAAGAGAGCCCAATTGGAAGGTGAAAAAGGCTAGAACGTGACCAGTGAGAAGAGGGTTCTTTAAGATAGCCAAGTTGATAATCGGAGTTTCCAATTGATTAGATCGCCACACCAAGAGGACCAGTCCCAAGATCCCGATCACTAGCCAACCAAGTACGGGAAAACTCAAGAAAGGATGGTCAGCCAGGCCGTGCATGCCTAGAATCAAACCGACGAATGAGGCAATAATAGCAAAGAGGCTCATCAGATCAAGAGATTCCCGCTTGACCTTACTCATCTGCTCAATGGAGCGAAGCCCTGCAACTAGCGAAGCCAGAAGGATCGGGAATTGCACCAAAAAGATGGAGCGCCAACCGAAGGTAGCTGTCAAAAGACCACCGACAGTTGGTCCGATGGCTGGAGCGATGGCTGTAATCAGGGTACCCACTCCCATCATGAGACCAATTTTTCGTTTTGGAACCTGCTCCAAAATGATGTTAAACATTAGAGGAAGGGCAAAACCAACCCCCATTCCTTGGACCAATCGACCAAGAACAACAAAGCCAAAACTTGGGGCGAGGAAGTCAATGAGAACACCTAAAACAGATAGGAGGTTTCCAACCAAAAAGATGGTCTTCATCTTAAAGGAGCGCTTGAGATAGGCGGATAAGGGGACCACACAGGCGACTACTAGAAGATAGATGGTGGTAACCCACTGGACTGTTGCGGTATTGATCTCAAATTCCTTCATCAATATAGGGAAGGTGATATTCATAGCCGTTTCTCCAGCTACCCCGCAAAAGGAAAGGATCCCTGTCGCAAAGATCGCGAACAAGACCTTGGCTGAAATTTTATCTTGTGACATAGACGCTTGATTCCTCCTAAATCTTCCTATCATGTTGTAAAATGGGATGAAAATCCATCGAAGCGATCTGATTTTCCGTCAGACGCGATTGCTATAAGTAGAGCAAGTCTGACATCAAAGTGAGTCATAATTTTCTTAGCTAACAAATAGTATAGTGGAAATGAAGACCCCTGTCAAAGAGTTTTTGAAAAATTGTGAAAATTTTAAAAGTGTTCTCAAAAGATAGTGCGTCTTCAAATGAAAGGAATTGCTCATCGGTATGATATAATAATAAATGAACAAACGTGATCTATTCCGGAAAGCAGAACAGGAGGCCCTATGACCAAGTATTTAGTCCAGAAGTTTTTCTGGTTACGAGAAAAAAGTTTTATTCAGATTTCCCAGAAAACTCTCGTTTCCTTATTTCCTTTTTTCCTATTTTCAGGAATTATTCGGGTGATTGCTCTATCCGTATTTTCGGATAGAGGTTATATTCATCAACTCTTTTCGATGGATAGTTGGTTACCATGGGATCAGGTCATGAGTCAGATCCTCATTAATTTTTCTAACTTTATAGGAGGTTTAGCAGGGCCTTTAGCGACTTACTTTGCTGGGAAATATACAGCTGGGCACTACGGTCGAAGTACTGGGACAGCTGGTGTCACTGCTCTGTTGGTCAGCTTGATTGTGGGTTCTCAGGAATTATTGGTGAGCCCACTCAATGATGAGCAACTGACACGGATCAATCTCCCTGCGACGACCAATATTGTGTTAGCGATTTTTTTAGGTTATCTCATCGGACAGATCTTTCGGCTATCCAAAGCTAGTGACGACCAAATTGTGGACAAGGATTTCATCTATCAGCCCAAGACTGTGCGACCCATTTTCTTGTCCTTAGTCCTCGGGGTTAGCCTCAATCTTCTCCTCCTTCTAGGTAATCAGTACCGTGTATTTCAAACGCTTGCGCAATTCTTTAGCTCGTTAACTGTTAGCAGTCATCATCTCTTGTCTACCTTTGTCATGGGGCTCTTCAGTGGCTTATCAGCCTGGGTGGGCAACAGTCAAGCTTTTGCCCTAAACTCCATTGCGGATGATAGTTTTGCTTTAGAAAATTTGACCTATGCTGTGACCCATCATACAACAACGGGAATTCCCCATCTTTATACCTTGACCAACTTGTACCGCAGTTTTGGCATGGTGGCTGGAATTGGTGCAGTTCTAGCCTTATTGGTAGCGATCTTACTGGTTTCGCGAAGTCAAAAGGACAAGAAAGTTAGTCTCCTCAGTATTTTTCCAAGTCTCTTTAACAATGGGGCTTCTTTCATGGTAGGAATACCAGTCCTTCTCAATCTTCTATATGTGATTCCCTTTTTATTGATTCCCTTGGTGAATATGGGGATTGCAGCGGTAGCATTGTGCTTCAAATTGATGCCAGCGGCTGTATATCCAGTGCCAGATGGGACTCCGAGTCTTCTCTATGCCTTTATTGGAACCGGAGGAAGTCTGAGAGCTTTAGCTGTCAGTATGCTTTGTTTTGCCATTGACGTGCTCCTCTATCTGCCATTTGTCCATATGGGGAATCGTATCCGAAAAGATCTAAAAGTGAAAGGAGAAAGCAATGAAAGTCTCTAAAAAAACAGCAATCGTCCTCACTTTGGTCTGTCTTTTCTTGATCGGTTTAGCCATTCCTTCTTATAGCTGGACTCGGACGAATGTTTCAAAAATCGAGAAATTCTATAATTCCAAACTGTCTCCCATCATTATGATTCCAGGAAGCTCCGCGACAGAGAACCGTTTTGATGGCTTGGTGACCAAGCTCAACAAAGACCGCCAAGGGACCAAACACAGTCTTCTCAAGGTCAAGGTCTGGAATGATGGGAAGATTACCTATAGTGGGAGCATCGATGCGAAGGACAATGAGCCAGTGATTGTGGTTGGTTTTGAAAACAACAAAGATGGTTATAGCAATATTAAAAAGCAAGCAAAACTATTCAACCAAGCCTTTGAAGCCCTTCAAGAAAAATACAACTTCAATAACTTTAAGGGGCTGGGACACTCCAATGGGGGCTTGATCTATACCGCCTTTATTGAAAATTATCTAGGGGATTACGATATCGATCTGAAAACCTTGATGACTATCGGTACCCCATACAACTTCACAGAGACCAATATTAAAAATAAATCTGAGATGTTGGCGGATTTTATCAAGGGAAAAGAAGCCATCCCAAATACGCTCCAGATGTATTCAGTAGCAGGGACCATCACCTATGATTCAGATGAGTTGGTGCCAGACGCCAGTGTATCGGCTGGGAAATATATCTATCAAAACCAAGCTGCTAGCTATACGGAGATTACAGTGACGGGCGAAGATGCCCAGCACTCGGACCTTCCAACTAATGATGAGGTCGTTGCGCTCGTCAAACAGCACATTGAAAGTCAAACGGATCGTAGAGGAAGTCTGAATAAAGGAAACTAAGTGTGGCTGAGCAAAAACTCTCCAGACTTCTATGTTTAACAAGCATAACTGTATGACGCAGTGGTTGATTGGTATCTTCGTTCGCTTTTCAAGCTCCAAAGATGACCTAATCAACTGTGCGGGGGTGGAAAAACGAACTCTTCTTAACCAATTAGAGTTCTTTCCCACTCCCACTTTTTTTAGTATAATAAAGTTTAGTATAAAAATAAGGGAGACCAAAGGAGATCAGATGGAAAGAAAACAGTGGATGCAGATGGTGTTCGTAGCTTCGAGTATGATTTTGTTAACAGGATGTTACCAGAGATACCAGCGCCAGTCTAGTCCTAAAAAGGAGCTCGTGACCAGCCAGACTGCAGCAAAAAAACAGGGGAAGCCATTGTCTTTCATTCTCCAACAACTAATGGTGGAAAGATGTATCTAAAACCAACGGACAACAAGGAACTTCAAGAAGTATTTACTCAAATCCTTCATCAGTAAGAAGGAAGAATAGACCAGAAAATAATTGTTTTCTGGTTTTTTATTTATAAAATGCATAAATACCCGAAATGTGCAGTGGTGTTTAGGAAAGAAAATATGTTAAAAGCTAGTGATAAACGCCGTTGTGAAAGTATTTGAAAACAGAAAACATTTGACAATAAAAGGGAAATCATTTAAAATATATTCAAACTTTATTTATAGGAGAATAACGATGAAAAAACTTCTTACAGCCGGTGTGGCTCTCTTGTCAGTTGCAACATTGGCAGCATGTTCAGGTAAAACTGCTTCAGAATCTTCTAACAAAGAAGCGAAGGCATCTTCTAGCAAAGTAGAAAAATCATCTACTTCAGAAAGCAAATCAAGCAGTTCCTCAAAAACATCAAAATCTTCTGTTGATGTTCCAGAAATTGTCTTATTGACAGATGAAGAAATCGACAATGCCAAAACAATTGGTGATATGAAAACCATTTATGGAAAAATGATCGATAACTACACAAAATATGTCAGAGAAATTGGTGATAAGATTCCAGCTGCTGGAAAAGAGGCCTATAATAATCAAGTAGACCCAGCTATCCAAGCTATGGAAAGTTCAAGAAAAGCTTTTAACGACTCACTTTCATCCCTTGGTTCTGATGATACAGTTATTCCTGAGCAACCTCGTGCTCAAGTTGCACAACAATTAAAGAGTGCTCGTGATATTGCTAAACAAGCTATTGAAAGTGCTTATCAAGCAATTTCACCATATACTTCTTCATCTTCAGATGATGAATAATTCATAAATAAAAATGAGAGTGGGACAGAAATCGGTCATTCGTTAGAATTCGATTTCGTTGTCCCACCTCCGCACAGTTGAGTAGGGCTGTAAAAGCTGATGAAATTAGCGTAGTAGAGCCCACTCAACCACTGCGTCTTACTCGACAATCCAAAAACAATTGAGAGGCTAGGACTTTTATCCCAGCCTCTATTTTTGCTTTCTTACAAAAATGTAAGATTGCAAGGGTAAAATGTAAGGTTATGTTATGGTGAAAGCGTTTCAGTTTTAGTACAATAGACTTGTAAAAAACGATTGAAGCTTTTATCGAGCTAGAAAGGAACGGACCATGACCCTACTAGACGTTCAACACATCAAAAAAATCTACAAAACCCGCTTTCAAGGGACGCAAGTCGAAGCCTTAAAGGATATTCACTTCACCGTGGAAAAAGGGGAATACGTCGCCATCATGGGGGAATCAGGCTCCGGGAAATCCACCCTGCTCAACATCCTAGCCATGCTGGATCAGCCGACCGAAGGACGGGTCTACCTCAACGGCACCGATACTTCACACATCAAGAACAAGGACGCCTCGAGCTTCCGTCGGGAAAAACTAGGATTTGTCTTTCAAGACTTTAATTTGCTGGATACCTTGTCTGTCAAGGACAATATCCTCTTACCTTTGGTCCTTTCTCGCAGACCAGTCAAGGAAATGATGACTAAGGTAGATAGCGTAAGTCGAGAGTTGGGGATCCATCAGCTCTTAGAAAAATACCCCTACGAAATCTCTGGTGGGCAAAAACAACGGGTGGCTGTAGCACGGGCCATTATCACCTCACCTGAAATCCTTCTTGCTGATGAGCCAACAGGGGCGCTGGATTCCAAGTCTTCGGCTGCTTTGCTGGACGTCTTTGAAGATATCAATACCATGGGCCAAACTATCCTCATGGTGACCCACTCAACCGCCGCGGCAGCTCGAGCCAAGCGCGTGCTCTTTATCAAGGACGGGATTCTTTACAACCAAATCTTCCGCGGGGAAAAAACAGAGCGTCAGATGTTCCAAGAAATCTCGGATACTTTGACGGTCATGGCGGGTAAGGAGGATCATGATGTTTAAATTAACAAGCAAATTAGCTCTTTCTAACCTCAAACAAAATCGCAAGCTCTACTATCCCTTTGCCTTGGCCGTCATTTTAACGACCATGATCCTCTATAGCTTTATCGCCCTGGCAACGACCCCTCACTTAGAGGATTCTTACGGAGGGCGCACAGCAAGAACGGTTCTTGGTTTTGGCTGTTTCGTCGTCCAGCTGGTCGTCATCATTTTAGTAGCTTATGCCAATGGCTATGTTATGAAAAATCGTTCCAAAGAACTGGGCTTGTATAGTGTTTTGGGGATGGAGAAGAAGCACCTCCTCGTCATGACCTTATGGGAATTGCTTATCTTCTATATCCTCACGGTTGGCGCAGGACTAGGCTTGGGACTCTTGTTTGATCGCTTGATTTTTGCCCTGCTCTTAAAATGTATGGGGCTTCCAGTCGTCATTCAATCAACCTTCCAGCTAGAGGCTGTGCTTAATACTTTGTTAGGATTAGCTCTTGCTTTTGCCCTCATTCTCTTGTTAAATTCTTTCCGCCTCTTGCGCTACAGTTCCCTCCACCTGATGCAACAAAAGAAAGCAGGAGAGAAGAAGGGACGCTTCTTGCTAGTCCAAACTCTTTTAGGACTAGGGCTCTTGGGAATTGCTTTTTATCTAGCGCTGACAGCAGAGCGTCCGGTCGCGGCGGTTCAAGGATTCTTTATTGCCGTCATCTTGGTCATCCTAGCGACCTATCTCTTATTCAACGCAGGATCCATTACTTTCTTAAGATTTCTCAAAGGTCGGAAATTCTATTATTACAAGCCAGAGAATTTTATATCTGTCTCCAACTTAATCGCTCGTATGCGAAAAAATGCAGCGGGTCTCGCGACCATTAGTATTCTTTCCACTATGGTCTTGGTCACCTTAACAGGGTCGTTCAATATTTTTATTGGAGGGCAGCATTACCTAGATACTATGTACCCTTCGGACTACAATATTAGTGTGGGGCATATGACTTCAGAAGCTGAAACAGAACCAGTTATTGAGGATGTTCAAGCTCAAATTAAGAAAACAGCCGATGCGACCAATCTGTCAGATTATCAGGTAGCTCAGACAACATACTGGTCGGCTGAAATTCGAAAGTTTGATGGAAAAGTCTTAGAGGTGAATGACCAATCCAATCCATCAACCGGACAGGAGTTAAAGACAGAAGGAACCGTCTACTTTTTTGATCAGGCAACTTATGAGCAACTGACCGGTCAAAAAGTTGAGCTTGGGGAAAATGAAATCTTAGCTTATGGGTATCACTATCCTGGAAGATTAGACGCGAAATTAGAAATCAATGGCAAGAGCTTCACGATTAAAGAAAAACTAAATTCTAATTTTATCCAAGGAAAACTCCCTCAGAGCAGCCAAATGGGCTTGTACCTTGTTCTTCCTGACTTGAACCAACTGGGACTAAAACTTGATAAAAATTTGGAATTCTCTATTACTGCAAAAGATAAAGAAAACCAGGATTTCATCGCTGGCGTGACCAAAGAGCTTTATGCGACAGACAAGATCAGTCAATATGGGGCGACTTACTTCTTTGGATATGATCGATATAGTATAGAGAAAGAGTGGCGTGAATCAGCAGGGACAGTCCTCTTTATTGGCGTTTTCCTATCTGTGATCTTTCTACTAGCTACGGTTCTTGTGATTTACTACAAACAGATTTCAGAGGGCTATGAGGACCGGGAAAATTTTGTGATCTTGCAACAAGTAGGATTGGACGAGAAGCAAACGGCCACCACCATTCGCAAACAGATTCTCACCGTCTTTTTCCTCCCATTATTCTTCTCCTTCCTCTACCTAGGAGTAGCCTACAAGATGATTGCAAAAATCGTTGCTATCTTAGGAGCGACCAATGCTGAATTGGTTCTTCAAACCACCTTAGCCATCTGCACTGTCTTTTTCATCTCCTATGTCCTCGTCTTTCTTCTGACTTCTAGAAGTTATCGGAAGATTGTCGTGAGGTAGCGCTGAGTCTATAAAGGTTTGAGAAATGAAAAAGTCAATAAGTAGACAAACTGTTTTTTACATAGAACAAGCTAAGTGTTGCGGAAAGAATTATAATAATGTATGTTATTAAGGTTATTTAAACAAATACCGAAACTTTCCGCCGTGAGAAAAGTGCTAGAAATAATAGTATTTCTAGCACTCGGGAGTTTTGGAACCTTAGGTCCAAAACTAAGTTATGGAACTTCGGAGAAGTTCGCTAACGTCCGTACTCACCTAAGGAAAGTTTCAAGGATAGGTTTTCCTTAATCAAAAACACCGAGGATTTGATCCTCGGTGTTTTCTATCGTGATTATTTCACATGTTCTGCAAGTTCTTCTTGCGCTTCTTTGTTTGATTCTTCTTTTTCTTTCAACCAATTCTTGTACGCTTTTTCGTAGTCAGCAGTTGTGACGGTCTTATCTTGAACTTTTTGGTATTTGAAGAAGCTTGAACCTTCTTTAATACCAACTGCAGAATAGGCTGCTGAGAATGGGGTTACCTTCGTGATAGATGGAACTCCACCCTTAGAGTAGATTGGAAGAACCATAGCATTTTCTGTCAACCAAGCTTGGGCAACAGCGTATTTTTCATAACGTGCATTGGTATCCAATTTTTCAGCATTGGCAACATCTAGCAAGGCTCCGTATTCGTTCAAACCAATTTTCTCGATGAGTGCTTGGTCTTTCTTAGGATCAAGTCCCATACCAGTCAAGGTTGAACCATCTGTTGGGTTTAAGATATCCAAGTAAGTAGATGGGTCTTGGAAGTCAGGTCCCCAACCAGAGATATCCATATCAAAGTCTTTTTGCTCAGGTGTTTGGGCAAAGTAAGTAGCGTTATCTGCATCGTCTGTAGACAATTTTTGTACATCGATCACGACATTGTCTTTACCAAGGGCCGTTTCGATTGAACTCTTCATAGAGTCTGCTTGTTGGACAAGAGCATTAGAAGATTGATCGACAACATAGTCGATATGGATTGGGAATTGAACACCTTGTGATTGCAATTCAGCCTTAGCTATTTCAAGTTGTGCTTTGGCTTTATCCGCATTATGCAAGCTATCTTGAGCATCAGCGAAGCTAACACCTTTCCACTCATCTCCTGTTGCGGCAAGTTTTTCTTCAACGAGAGTACCGAAGTCTTTCCCGTTTGCTTGCACAAATGTCGGTGGAACTAGAAGGGTACGAAGAGTTTTTGATGCTCCGTCTTTCCCGTTAACTTGAGCGCTGTAGGAAGTTCTATCTAAAGCAAAGTTCAATGCTTGACGGAAGTTTTTGTTTTGAAGAGCTGTCTTCGTGCTGTTCTTTTGCTCATCAGATGTCTTATTGGTATGGCCGTAATTTTGACGGTTGACGTTGAAGTAAGCGTAGTAAACAGTAGAATCTTGTGGTGAATAAACGATGTTATCCTTGAATTTCTTCTCAATCGTACTGAAAGTTGAGCTAGTTGGGAAGAGACGAGCAGTAGATAGGTTCCCATCTGAGAAGTTACGAGCAAGATAGTCTTGGTCAGATCCATCGAAGTAAGTTAATTTAACGGTATCGATGTGAACATTTTCCTTATCGTAGTATTCAGGGTTCTTTTCCAACTCGATTTGTGATTTTGAAGTGAAGGACTTCAAAATATAGGCTCCGTT
>CAUTRO010000017.1:0-11294 GCA_963540685.1 uncultured Streptococcus sp. | reverse complement strand
CATTTGAGAAAACCAGACCAACAATCGTATGACCCGCGTCATGATAAGCAACCATTTCACGTTCTTTTTGTGAAATCGTCCGTTCTTTCTTAGATGGTCCTGCAATAACACGATCTTCTGCTTCATCGATATCAGCAGCATCAATCACTTTTTTATTTCGACGAGCTGCAACCAAGGCTGCCTCATTCAAAACATTTTCAAGATCAGCACCGACAAATCCTGGCGTCTGTTGTGCAACCAATTTCAAATCCACATCTTGAGCGAGCGGTTTGTTCTTAGCGTGAACTCGAAGAATCGCTTCACGACCTTTCACATCTGGACGCCCAACCAATACCTTCCGGTCGAAACGCCCCGGACGAAGAAGGGCTGGATCTAGAACATCGGAACGGTTGGTCGCTGCAATCACGATGATACCTTCGTTTCCTTCAAAACCATCCATCTCAATCAAGAGCTGATTGAGGGTTTGTTCACGCTCATCATTTCCTCCGCCAAGACCAACTCCCCGTTGACGTCCAACAGCATCAATCTCATCGATAAAGATAATGGCTGGTGCTGCTTTTTTAGCATCTTCAAATAGAGAACGAACGCGGCTTGCACCGACACCGACAAACATTTCAACAAAGTCAGAACCCGAAATACTAAAGAAAGGTACTCCAGCTTCACCTGCTACTGCTTTTGCTAAAAGGGTTTTACCTGTTCCTGGAGGTCCTTCAAGAAGTACTCCTGCTGGGATACGGGCACCCAATTTTGTAAAGCGTTTTGGATCTTTTAAGAATTCAACTACTTCAACGAGTTCTTGTTTTTCTTCTTCAGCCCCGGCAACATCTGAAAAACGAACCTTGATATCTTCTTTATTAGTAGCACGCGCTTTGTTACGACCAAAGTTCATGGCACCACGGGCGCCACCACCACCGCTTTGGTTCATCATGGAGAAGAAGAAGAACATAACAATCACAAAGGGGACGATTGAAGTCAGAATAGTAATCCACATTCCACTTGAGCTTTCCCGTTTAAAGGTGATGTCAGCATTATGTTCCGATGCTAAGTTTTGTAATTCTTGAACAGTCAAATCAGACGATAAGATCACACTAGTGAAGCGAGTCACCTTACTTGGACTTGGAGTAAAAAACTGAACCCCTGTATCATCCTCACTGGTTTTTGCTTTGTTATAGGTACCGGAAATTTCAATGACACTACCGTTTGGCTGATAACTAATTTCCTTGACATTGTCTGATTTGATCTCTTTAACCAATTCTGTATAATTGATTTGCTGACTTTGTCCGATACTGTTTCCTGCAAAGAAATACTGAAAACCAGTAACAGCAGCCACTATAATCAATAAGTATAGAAAAGGATTTCGAACAAAACCGTTGTTTTTTCTGTTATTCATCTATTCTCCTCTATTTTGAGTACACTTCTTCTTTTAATACACCAACATATGGTAAGTTACGATAATTTTCATCATAGTCTAAACCATATCCGACAACAAACTCATTTGGAATCGTAAAGCAGGTATAATCTGCTTCGATCTCAACCAAACGTCCTTCAGGTTTATCCAATAATGTCGCAATCTTCACAGATGCTACATTGCGTTCTTCAAAGAGTTCTTTTAGACTTTTGAGTGTTTTACCTGTATCGATAATATCTTCCACAAATAAAATATCTCTACCTGTAATATCCTGATCAATATCCTTGATAATATTAATGATACCTGAGCTTGCTGTACCACCATGATAACTTGACACCAACATAAAGTCTAACTCAATATGAGTATCAACATGGTTGATTAACTCTGCCATAAATGGAACAGAACCCTTCAAAATACCAACGAAAATAGGATTTTTTCCTTGATAATCTTTTGTTAGGGTTTCACCCAATTTTTTAGCTGCTTCTACAATTTCATCATGTGAAACCAACACTTTTTTTATATCTTTTTCTAACATGTCGTTACCTATCTATTTTTTGAATATAAAGTCTATCTTTTATTATAGCATTTTTTGAGGGCTTACTCAAATCACTCGTTACCAATCCTATTACAGAAAGTATGTTATGATTCTGTTCTATAATGAGAGCTTCCTGTCGAATAGAAATTGGAATCTTATGGTTGATAAACCACCGTCTTAATTTTTGATGGTGGCCATTTACAATCAACTGATCGCCATCCCTCCTTCTTCTAATCAGAATGGGAGTTTCTCGTGAAACAGAAAGAATTTCTACATTTTTTCCTTCTAATGGTTGGCCAAAAGATAGTTTATAGTTTGCAATCTCAAAGATATTCCCAAATTCTAACAAAAATGGGAAGACTTGGTCATCCGACTTTTGACTGATTTTTCGTATTTCAAAGAAATCGTATTCTTGATTTAGCTCATAATTTGATTTTAAATAATGAATGCAATTTCTTTTTTTTCTTAGTAAATCTAATAATTCTTGAAACTGGACCCTACCAAGTTGCAAATCTGGAAATTGTGCCAGATACTCTTCTAATAAGAAAGATTGTACAGAGTGAGAATACGTTCTAAAAGAAGCTAAATCTTGAATGGTTAACTCGCTAGTTAATTCTTTCAGTGCTTGGTGCCAATGGTTCACTTCCTCTGCTAAATAGCGAAGACTTGCTTGTATTTGAGGATTTTCTTTTTCAAATTCTGGAAGGTATTGATGACGTACACGATTGCGAAAATAATCCTGTGAGTGATTGCTACTGTCTTCAAAATGAGGAATTTCCATCAGTTCATTTTTTGTAAAAGCTAATAAAGGACGAATTAACTCACCCTTCCCAAATGGTTGGCGTACAGGTATACCACTTAAGTGGCGTAATTTAGTTCCTCGTATCAAGCGCATGAAAGTTGTTTCAGCTTGATCATTGGCGTGATGACCTGTCACTAGAGCGGTGCAATCCTCTTTATCCATGATCTGTCTAAAAAAATCATAGCGAAAGGTGCGAGCTTTCACTTCTGTAAAAGTTCCTGAATAGTGAGCGACATGAATACGTGTCTTGAGCCTGTTAGCTAATGTTCGAAGTTCACTTTCCTCCAAATCCGATTCAGGTCTTTGTCCATGATTAACATGAGCGAGCACCAATTGAATCCCCAGTCGTTCTTTGTTCTTCTCCAAAAGTTCATACAGATTCATGGAATCTAATCCACCAGATATGGCAACTAAAATACGGCGATGAGAAGTAAATAGATCTTGTTTTTCACAAAACTCTAAAAATCGCTTTTCCATTATTTCAATACCTCATAGATGTCTTTTGAAATTTTGGAAATCGTATCATAATCCGAATGATCTGTAAAAATCGCAATGATATAAGGCGAATTCGTGTATACGATCGCAACATCATGTCTAAAATCATAGGCATCCCCAATTTTATGAGCAACCTTTACTGGAAGGTCACGCGCAATTCGTTGATCATCATATTTTGTAGAGGACAGTGCATCAATAATAGAACCATTCTGTTGATAAACAGCTTCCATCACATTTCCAGCCATTTCAGCAGATGCCTCTCTTTTTTCAACATCCCAGTGTTTTTTAGCAATTTTATCCAATGTTTTTTGGAAATCTTGATCCGATTGATGGGTAACATAATAATTTAAAATATTATGTCCGACATTGTCCGATTCTTTTGCAATCTTATCTATTAATTCTTGGACACTGTATTCCTTGCCATCTGCTGTCTTTGAAAGACTGCCACTTCCTTCTGGTTCATAGCTACCTTTGAAGTCATTAACTTCTGGAATATACTTATAGGCTGTCGTTGGAGAAATAGTCTTTTTATTAAGCTGTTCTTGGACATAGTACAAATAAGGTAATTTCGTCACACTAGCAGAATACATTTCTTTTTGTGGATTGATTCCAGCAGTATTTCCTGTTTCTAATTGTTTCACATAAATTCCATACGAAGGAGAATTATATTTACTATTTAGCAAGTCCTGGACTTTTTCCATTCGATTATCTGTTTCAGTGACGAATGCTTGGTTAACCCATCCTTGACCCTCAATTTCCACAAACTCATCTCGTAAAGTTTGAGCTGTGCGTAAAACAGTCACTTTTGTATAAGAAGAAAGGGAGGTGTTTTTTTCTTTTGCACCATTTATTAAGGGGCGATCATATACTTTAAATCCAGGTTTTAGCCACATGTCTTGTCTTTTTTCTTGTGTTGCTTGTACAACATCAGAAAAAATGACAGAAGAATCTGCTAGCACATATCCTTTATCTGCTATTTTAAATACAGCTTTTCCACCATCGTTGACAAAGAGTTGTTCAATTGTAAACGGTGTATTTGGAAGAATTTCTCCTTTTGCTTTTTTTAATTGAGGATCAGAAAAAACAGCAATTTTGCGATAGACATTAGGGTTTGCTGGAATTGAAGAAAAATAAAGTTCTGATGGATGAGCTATTGTCTGAGAGGACTCAGACTGCTCAATACTCGCTGCTTGAGACCCCAGAAATAAAATTGGGACTAGCAGTAGGAGCAGAAATCGTTTAGACACCTGTATTCCTTTCCTTTTCATCCTTTTGAAGTTTGAGTGTTTGGTTTTTCTTTTTTAATTCCTCTAATTTTTCATCCGAAAATTCAAGGAATTGTTTAACTGTTTGTAAGATATTTTCCATTGACTATTGGGGAAGTAAATCTGGGATGGTATAAACAAATTCACCATCTTTTGAAAAAGAATATTTAGCGCGTGCATATTTTGTTGCATAGTCATCGTCTTTTAATTTTTTAGCGATGTCTTGCTGGTATTCTTTTTGTTCACTTGTTTCCTTATATTCTTTTTCCAACTGTTTGTATTGTTCTTTTTTTTCTTGTAGTGATTGATAGCTCTGGGCCAAGTTATAAGTTGGAAGAATAAAGAGTAGTATGACGAGAATCAAGACAAGTCCCATAAAGCGATTACGTTTTTTTCTTTCTTCTTCTAAAAAACGTTTTCGTTGACCTTCGTCTTTGATGTATTTATTGTTCATTTGAACGATATTTTTAGGCATCTTCTTCTATCCTTGTTTCACTAATTATTTCGTACATTTTGGATGCATCTTCTTTTTTTGTACTATCCAACATTTCCAAGACTTTAACAGTCAATACTTTATTTCCAAAACGAACTTCAATTTGATCATTCACTTTTAAATCCGTTGAACTTTTAGCTAGTACACCATTGACTTTAATTCGTCCCTTATCTGCAACTTCCTTTGCGACAGGGCGACGCTTGATAATGCGAGAAACTTTTAAATATTTATCTAATCTCATACTGTCACCTCTAACATAGTATTGTATCATTTTTTATACATAAAATGCGAAAAATGAGCTAAAAACTGCTAGTCTTCCTCTTTTTCCTGTTTAATTTCCAATAAGGTTTGACCAAATTGCTTCAGAGCTTCTAGGATTTCAAAATCTTTCTTATTTCGAACATCAAAGATGACTTCAATTAATCCCTTCTCTTCAGCAATCTGAGCTTTTAACTGTGTCATGGACAAAGCTTTAAAATAATCCTGGGTCAAAAACAGTTGTTTGGCAATTGGTTCAAACTTCACTGCCACTTTTTGTTGCTTTCTCTCCACCAAACGAACAAATACTTGATCCAAGTAAGCTTTTACTAAACCAATTTCAAGTAGATAGGCGACAACATCTGGGTATTCTCCAAAACGATCGATCAGTTCGTCTTGCAAATATTCATAATCTGCAGCAGAATTCATTTCACGAATTTGTTTGTAAATTTCAATTTTTTGACGCTGATCCGAAATATAATCATTTGGTAAATAAGCATCTATTTGAAGGTTCAACTCCGCATTGCTCTTTTGCCTGCGATGCTCTTGGCCTTGTTTTTTAGCAATAGCTTCTTCTAACAATTGGGAATACATTTCAAAACCAACTGAATCGATGAAACCAGATTGAGAAGTACCCAATATATTTCCTGCTCCACGGATCGACAAATCTCGCATAGCAATTTTAAATCCAGACCCCAATTCAGTAAAGCCTTTAATAGCTTCTAAACGTTTTTCAGACACTTCTGTTAAGGATTTATCTGGACGATACATTAAGTAAGCATAAGCAATCCGATTGCTTCGTCCCACACGACCTCTTAGTTGATAAAGAGTAGAAAGGCCCATATGATCTGCATTTTCAATAAAGAGTGTATTGGCATTTGGAATATCTACACCTGTCTCAATAATAGTTGTCGTCACTAAGACATCGTATTCGCCATTAATGAAATCTAACAAGG
This sequence comes from uncultured Streptococcus sp., assembly GCA_963540685.1. GTDB lineage: Bacteria > Bacillota > Bacilli > Lactobacillales > Streptococcaceae > Streptococcus. The sequence goes on along the minus strand of CAUTRO010000017.1, from coordinate 5,082 downwards.
TATTTTCCAGGCGAACTTCACTCATCTGGCCATGAACAAAGCTTATCGAAGCTTCTGGAATCAACTCTTTTAACTCGGATACCTTTTGTTCAATCGTGTCTACCTTGTTGTAAAGATAATACACCTGTCCTTCTCGATCTATCTCCCGCAACACAGCATCTCGAATGATGGTTGGATTGGTCTCTAATACAAAAGTTTGCACAGGATACCGATTAGTCGGAGGTGTCTCAATGACAGACAAATCTCGAATTCCTAACATAGACATATGGAGAGTCCGGGGAATAGGAGTAGCCGTCAAAGTAAGTACATCCACCTTTTTTTTCAATTCTTTCAGGGTTTCTTTGTGCTTCACTCCAAAACGTTGCTCTTCATCGATCACAATCAACCCCAAGTCTGAAAAGACGACATCTTTGGACAATAGTCGGTGAGTTCCGATAATAATATCCACTCGTCCTTTTTTCAATTTTTCAAGCGTCTCCTTCTGCTCTGCTTTACTCTGGAAACGACTTAAAACAGCAACTTCTACCGCAAAAGCTTCAAAACGCTCCTTAAAATTGGCATAATGTTGTTGGGCAAGAACAGTGGTAGGAACCAGAACTGCTACTTGTTTATGATCATTTACTGCCTTAAAGGCCGCTCGCATAGCAACCTCTGTTTTCCCAAAACCGACGTCCCCAACGAGTAACCGGTCCATCGGACGATTCGATTCCATATCTTTTTTGATTTCTTCAATGGAACGCAACTGATCATCTGTTTCAATATATGGAAAATCTTGTTCAAAAGCTTCTTGATTTTCATCATCTGGCGAATAAGCAAATCCTTCTAATTGACTACGCTCTGCATAGAGTTTTATCAAATCATCTGCAATGTCCTCCACCTGCGTCTGAACCTTTTGCTTCGTTTTTTGGAAACGGCCATCGTTTAACTTGTTAATTTTGGGCGTTTTTCCATCACTTGCAACGTATTTGGATAACATCTGAATCTGATCAACAGGAATCGAGATGCGATCTCCATTTTGATATTGAATCGAAACATAATCGCGATGGACACCAGAAATTTCAATTGTTTCAATTCCCAAATATTGGCCAATACCATGAACTTGGTGAACAACATAGTCCCCTTTTTCCAGTTCATTATAATTTTTTAGACGTTCTGCATTGGAAATATTTTGTCTGCGAATCTTTCGTTTGATCTTTTTCTGATAAATCTCTGATTCTGTAATGTATACAATTTTTTCATCAACAAATTGAAAACCGTGAGCCAGTTCTCCAACAATTAATTGACTAGCTTGAGGAATGATTGAATCTCCATCAATATAATCGAGTCGTATTCCATACTCCTCTAAATTTTTATGGAGTTGTTGAAGATTGTGATGAGAAGTTGCTTGGATAATGACAGTATAGTTTGATTTTCGATACCGTTCAATTTCCTCTTTTAGCAAATCAAATTGTCCAAAAAACTCCTGCATTGGATATTGATTAAACTGATACAAATGATCAAACTTCAGATTTCCCAAGCCTTTTTGAAAGTTTGAAAAATAAGTTGCAGGTGTATATTTTCGTAATAGTGTACCTGTGTCTCCAAAATACACTTGACGAGAAGAGGCTCGATTTTTATGTAAATCTTCCGTCAAGAGATTAGCTGTATCTAGTTCAAATCTTGCTAGTTGATCTGCTATTTTTTGATAATCATCTAAAAAGACTGGAGTATGTTTAGGAAGATAATCAAATAATGTATATTGTTTCTCATAAAAGAAACTAATAAATTTTCTAAGATCCGGATGGACTTGCCTTTGAGAAATATCTCCTAGAATTTCGGCTAGATAAGACTTAAATGCCTCATTTGCTGTTTGCTCTTGTAATTGTTCAAGTTGCTTTTGTCCCCGGATAAAATCTTCCTCTTGCAATAATAGATCACTCACTGCTTTGAGTTGGATTTCTTCGACATTTTTAACAGAGCGCTGGGTTTCTGGGTCAAAGATTCGGATTCCATCAATCTCATCTCCGAAAAATTCAACCCGATAGGGTTGGAATTGTTCAATCTCAAAGATATCTAAAATATCTCCTCTTAGACTAAATTCCCCTTGTTGAAAAACCTGGCTCACCTTTTGGTAGCCAATTTTCTGTAATGTTTCACTCAAAGTAGTTAGGTCAATTTCTTGACCAACTTTCAATTGAAAAACACTAGATGCAAACACTTTAGGAGAAGGTAATAGTAGTTTTATACCACTCACATTGGTCACAAGGATTCCTTGACAATCCTCTTGACATAAAAAGTTCAAAGCCTCTAATCGTGCAAATTGTCTTTCTTGTGAGGCAAAAACAAATTCGGCTAAAGGATTATCATCTCCCAAAAATGTATGGACTTTATCTTCTCCAAGCAAAGCAATAAAATCACTGGCTAATCGTTCTGCTTCGTTATAACTGGAAGTAATAAGGACTGCTTTTTCAATAGAATCAAAAGCGGAAGCCATTACAATAGCTTTAGTAGTCGCAGACAATCCTAAAATTAGTTCTCTATTATTTTTCTGCAATCCTTGTTGCCAGGATAAAAGGTTGGAGTTTTGACTCACTAAATCAATGACATTCATCTACTTACCCATTGTATTTCTGCATGCTTCTTTCAAAATTTCTTTCTACCAAGTAATCGTTGACAGCTTCTTCTACTCGATCGACTGTTTGTAGAATCGTGATGTAATCGTCTTTATCAAATTTTCCTAAAACATGATGAACAACTGACATCCCCTGCTTCGGTCTTCCGATGCCAATCTTGATTCGATTAAAGGTCTGAGTTCCAATATGATTGATAATTGATTTGATTCCGTTATGACCTCCAGCAGATCCTTTAGCTCGAAAGCGAATCTTGCCAACTTCCATATCCAAATCATCGTAAATGACTAAAAGATCTTCAACATCCAGACCATAATATGTTAAAAGAGCATGAACTGCTTTTCCACTCTCATTCATAAACGTGGTTGGTTTCACAAAATAGACCTTTTCTCCATTCAAAAAGGTTGAGGCAATATCAGCTTGAAAAATCTTATCATGAGAGAAAGTAAGATTCAAAGACTTTGCCATTTGATCCACTAACATAAATCCTACATTGTGTTTGGTTTCGAAATACTTATCCCCTGGATTTCCTAATCCAACAATTAATTTTGTCATCTCTTTTCCTTTCAAAGACGCTAAAAGGGTTGGAAATATTTTTTCCAACCTTTATATATTTTTAACTATCTTAAACATTGAAACGGAATTCCATGATGTCTCCATCTTGGACAACATATTCTTTTCCTTCTTCTCGCAAGCGTCCCGCTTCTTTTACAGCCTTTTCAGATCCATATTTGACTAGGTCATCGTAGGACATGGTCACAGCACGGATAAATCCTTTTTCGAAGTCAGAGTGGATGATTCCAGCTGCTTGAGGAGCTTTCATGCCACGTTTAAAGGTCCAAGCACGCACTTCTTTTTCACCAGCTGTAAAATAAGTACCAAGTCCGAGCAAGTGGTAAGCTGCGCGCGTGAGTTTATCAACTCCAGACTCTGTTAAACCAATTGCCTCTAAAAATTCTTGCTTATCTGCATCGTCTAGCTCTGAAATTTCTTCCTCAGCACGCGCGGAAATCACAACCACTTCAGCATTCTCTGTCTCCGCAAAGTCACGAATCTGCTTCACATAATCGATCGAATCTGGATCTGCGACCACATCTTCATCCACATTTGCCACATAAAGAACAGGTTTCGTGGTCAAAAGGAAAAGACCTTTAACTACTTTTTGCTCTTCATCGGTAAATTCAATGGTACGTGCTGATTTTCCATCTTCAAGAACTGGTTTAATCTTTTGAAGAACATTAAATTCTGCAACTGATTCCTTGTCCTTTTGCGTACGTGCCATCTTTTCCACACGCGCATAACGTTTATTCACCGATTCTAAATCAGCCAAAATCAACTCCAGATTAATGGTATCAATGTCTGCTAGTGGATCCACAAAGGCATCTTCACGGCCTTGCTCCCGCATGACATTCTCATCATCGAAAGCGCGTACCACATGGACGATCGCATCGACTTCACGGATATTGGCCAAGAATTTGTTTCCAAGACCTTCCCCTTTAGAAGCCCCTTTGACAATCCCTGCAATATCTGTAAATTCAAAGGTTGTCGGAACTGTTTTCTTAGGAGTAATCATTTCAGTCAATTTTTGCAAGCGTTCATCTGGAACTTCTACCATTCCAACATTTGGATCAATAGTCGCAAAGGGATAGTTTGCAGCCTCTGCTCCTGCTTTTGTAATTGCGTTAAATAGGGTTGATTTACCAACGTTTGGCAAACCTACAATACCTGCTGTTAAAGCCATTTTTCTTTTTCTCCGTTCACATTTCAATCTCTCTTATTATAACACAATTCAAAAGACAAGTGATGAAAAATAGACTATTTCATTTCCTTTCAAAACTAGATTTTCCCTCAATCTGTAATGTATGAAAATGAAAAATATGGTATACTCTATTAAAAAAATCACAAAGAAGTTTTTCAGATGAAAAAACAAACTTGAAAATCTATTCTTCTTTCCTTTATTGCTATTTTTACACTCTTTCTTCTTGGAGCTTGTGGAAAACAATCTGTTCAAAAATCCTATCTTCAGGGAATCAGCCAAGAGAAGAAAACAGACGTTCGTATTACAATCGAACATAAAGGAGATAAAGCGATCAGTAACCAAACCATCACTACTATTTATTACAAAGAGGCTGGTGTTACGAAAGACCAATTAAAGGAGATGATCGATAAATATGATGAAGAATACAAGGATGTCAAAGGATTCACACATTCTGCTGAATACAAAGATGATTATATGGTGGAAAAAACAACCCTAAATTATGAAAAGGCAGACTTAGATCAGCTAATTTAAAAGAAATTAGTAACGACACAAAAAGATAAAAAAGTCGACTATATCAGCTACAAATCAACTGTTGATATGATGAAACAGAGTGGTTTCGAAGAAGTTAAAGATGGAAAATTTGAAGAATTAAAATAATCGAAAAGAGAGTGGGACAGAAATCGGTCATTCGTTAGAATTCGATTTCGTCGTCCC
>CAUTRO010000016.1:0-11367 GCA_963540685.1 uncultured Streptococcus sp. | reverse complement strand
AGTACGTTTCACGATGAATACCTCCTCATAGATTTTGTATTCGTTTAGCCGGCTAGTTGTGATCAGTTACTAAACATACTTTACTATTCTATCTGATTCGACTCTATTTGTCAATAGCTATGGCAAAATTGTTGCAAATATAGGCTAGACAAGACCTTCTCATTCTTGACGCGTTGCTAGATAATAAGGTTCTAGTGCTGTCATTGCCTTCTGGAGTTGATCCAAGACTTCCTCGAGAGAACCTGCCTCAACTAGGGGAATGTCGTATTTGACCAGAACCTTGCGAACGACTCCATCTGCTACTGCTTGTAAAAGAGTATGACGATTCTTTTCTGTCCCTTCGATCCTTCGACTCTCTCCATTTTCTTGAGCAAAATAATAGACTGGCTGAGAAATGGGAAGGGCGAGAACCTTGTGTTGCTTTTGAAGGCTCTGATCATCTTTTTTTCGCTCGATAAAGCTCACCTCTAAGGAAACACCAAAATCAGCTGCGTCTCCATAGAGTCTCAAGGCAAACATGGGCTCTGCCATCGTCCCTTCTCCTTTTAGATAGGCCCAAAAATGAGGACGCAAGATTTGAGCCTGATTCATCCACTGACTGGTCCGATCTTGCTCCAAATAGGGGTGACGCTGCTGAAAGGCTGAGACTAATTCTGTAAACTCCTTACGAGCCACTTGAGCTAGTGTACGATACTGCTCCATCTCTGGGGCTAGTACTCCTGCCTTTTCTGGTGACTGGTATTTGATTCCTTGAAGCTTCAAAAACTCTCGAATCGCTGCAAATGCCATCTGTTTCCTTTCTAAACCCAATAAAAAAAGAGAGAGAGGCTCAATCCCATCTCTCCCTCATGAGCAATAATAGCTAGATTATCCTTCGATGTCTACCACCACGTAACGGTTAGGTTCTTCCCCTTCAGAGTAGCTGGTAACCCCTTCCATCTTAGAGACGATACGGTGAATGATTTTCCGTTCACTGTTTGACATTGGATCTGTCTGTTGGGCTTGCCCGTCTTCAAGGGCACGCGTTGCCAACTTCTGAGCATAGCTTTGAAGAACTTCCGCCCGGTGTTCTACATAGTCATTCACATTAATGGTAATGTAAAAATTCTTTGAGTAGCGGTTATAGAGATAGTTTTGTGCCAAGAGTTGAAGAGCTTTCAAGACTTTACCGTGATAGCCGATCACGCGCCCTGGTTCATTGGTATCAATCTGCATATTGACCGTCCGACGGTTATGACTACTTGAAATCGTTGCATCGACATCCATTTCATCGATTACTGTTTGAACATAGGCTGTCACATCTGTGACGACTTCTTCGATATTGTAGTTCTCCTCTACTTCGATACCAAGGTTTGAGAAATCAGACTCATTCGATTCTTTTGCTACTGGTTCTTTAACCTTTTCAAGAATATGTTCATGACCTTTTTCTTCAAGAACAGTGTCTGCTTCTTTGTCATGTTTCAGGATTTCTGTCTTGATTTCTTCAGAGACAACTTCTCCTTCTTCTTCGACCTTTTTGATTGCTGCAACGACACGTCCTAAATCAACGGTTGCTTCGCTGACGGTCTTAACCGGTTCGTTTTGTGCGTTAATTTCTTCTGGCACACCCTTAACGGCTTGTTGATTGGCTTTGACAACGGTTGTTTCTGCAATCGGTTCAATCTCTACTTGGGCTGGTTTTTTGCCAAATAAACCAAGAAAACCTTTCTTCTCACGTGCCACAACCGTAATATGTGCCTTCATACGGGGAATATCTAATTCGTTCAAGCCATTTTGGATAGCTTCTTCTACAGTTGCTCCGGTATATAGGACCATATGTCCACCTCTTTCTTATTTTCTTTTTTTCTGTGCTTTCTTTAAAGCACGACGTTTTTGTTTTTCCATTTCTCGAGTAGCTTGCTCTTTTGCTTCACGCTCTGCGATAATCTTGAAGGGGTTGTTCAAGAGATAGGTTTGTGCGACTTGGTAAGCATTTGAAGTTACCCAGTATAAAGCAACCCCGCTGGCTGAGAACATGGCGAAGAAGAAAATCATCACAGGCATCACATACATCATGGTTGTTGCACTCCCGTTGCGCTCTGGCAGGGCTTTATTGGTCAACCAACTGCTGAAAAATGTGAAGAGGGCAGCAAGAAGAGGCAAGATATAAGTCGGGTCAATCGCTCCAAGGTCCAACCAAAGGAAGCGACCGACTTTAAGGAATTCCACACGGCTCAGCGCTTGGAATAAGGCCATCAAGACCGGCATCTGGATCAAGAGAGGAAGGAAGGCTGAAGATGTTTTGACACCTTTTTCCTTATAAAGGGCCCGCATCTCTTCAGAAAGCTTGGTCCGACTATCTAGATCCTTTCCAGGATACTTGGCTTGCAATTCCTTGAGTAAGGGTTGAATTTCCTGCATCTTGCGGGTTGAATTCATTTGATACTGGAAGAGAGGCAAGAGGACCGTCCGGATGACAATGGTAAAGACAATAATCCCAACACCAATACTGCCTCCAAACGACAAGAAGCGGATGGCTTCTGCAAAGAAGTAGACGAAGCGTTCCCAACCACCTGTCGATTCAGCTGTCACTTGAGACGTCCCACAAGCTGTCAAGAACAATAAGGCCGCTCCTAATAATCCAGTTAACTTCAGTTTCTTTTTCACATTATTCCCTTTCTTGATAGACATGCGCTAATTTCAAGACATGTACGAGATTTTTCTCTACTTGATGGAAGTCGAGCTCCTCCACTCCTTTACGTGCAATGACGACAAAATCATCAGACGTAAGGAAGGTTTGGTGTTTGATTAAAACATGACGAATCAAACGTTTGATGCGATTTCTAGTCACAGCATTTCCTAGTTTCTTACTAACAGATAGGCCGACTCGAAAATGCGGTTGGTCTTTGCGCAAGCGGTAAATAACGAATTTCCGATTGGCAACATTTTGACCACTTTTAAAAATAGCATTAAAATCTTTGTCACGTTTGACGCGGTAGCTTTTTTTCAAACCTCCACTCCCTCTATTAAATTTATTCTATTATACCACATTTTCAAAAAAAACCAATCTCCCTTAGGAAATCGGTTGCTACTGGAATACGGATAAGAGCAAAGGCAAGGTGTAATAGAGATTGAGCAGTACATGGCCTAAAATCGGAGAAAGGAGCGCCTTGCTCCGATAGTAAAGGGTCCCAAAAATCAAACTCGGTAAGAGATAAATAATGAAAGCACCTAGCGAAAAGGGACTATGGAGAAAATGTAGGCCACTGTAGATGAGGGCAGGGAGCCAAATCTCTGCATAGATTGGCCAACCTTTAAAGTAGGCATTCACCAAGGCTCCACGGAAGATCAACTCTTCTGTCACCGGCCGGACAATCACCATCGTGGCCACTAGGATGACCACTCCTGTCGGGCTGATTTCTCGAGGAAAGAGACTCAAAACAGCTGCCCGTCCTTGAACAAAACCACTGATAAAATAGTCCAACCAATAGACCAAACAGGCCGCAAAGACAGCTTCCAGCAAAGATTGAAGCCGGTTCTTCCTCCATGAAAACTGGGCCTTCTTGGAAAAACGGTAGACCAAAAATCCTGTAAAGGCTGCATAGAGGGTCTCCATTCCAAATAAGGTCCAATAATAACTATTTGCGCTCGCTAAGCTATTGGAAACGTACTGGGCCAAGGGACGAAATTGGGGCCGGATATAAAAATAAAACAAGAGTAGAAAGAGGGGATAAAGCAGAGAGAGCTTTTCTTTAATAAATTTCATAGATACCTTTCCTAGAGCATGACAAATCGTATAGTGCATCTTACCATAATCAAGACAAGGTTTCAACGAAAAAGGATGCCGTCCTAGTCTCTAAGATAAACCACATACCCCCTTAAGACAGCAACTAAAATCATGAGACACAAAAGAGTTTCCATCCATACGAGACCTGTCAAGAAAGGAAGTTGCAGTAAACCTTGAGCCATTTTCAGAGAGGTCGCTGTGATGACGGTCGGAAAGGTCAGGGCTGAAAAAGCAGGTTGAAAACCTTCTTTCATCATTCTCGGAAGTCGCGTCAAAACAAAGAAATAAAAAGCTTGCGAGATGACTACCATGATCAGGATGACCCAAGAAGGAAGGCCCGCTCCCCCCACTCGAACCAAAGCAGCTAAAAGAAGAGAAAAAGGAGCACAATAGATGCCTTCTTGTCCCAATAAGTGGCTCGGTAAAGGACTAGTTTTCAAATCCTGATAGATCAGCGGGTACAGACATAAGGTCAAGACAAATCCAACCCCCAGGCTAAGATAGGCTAGCCCCATCACTCCTACCACTGGGTAAGTCAAGGCTGCCACTGCAATCCCCACATAGAGAACCGTCCAACTCGGAGTAGCCTTGGCCCTTGGTCGCGCCATGACATGGGTCTTGGTAAAGTAGAGAATCAAGCACAGATCCAAAAGGAAAGCGAACCACCAGACCAACTGAGATAGACCTGAAAAGGCGGGAAAGAGACGAAAAAGATAGGTTGATAAAATCATCCCTGCCATGGGAAATGTGGCCATCCCAGATAAAAGAGCAGCTTGTTGGAGTTCTATCTTGGTTTCTTTCCAGCGAATCACATGGTAAACGAAAAAGGAAAACCAGAGCACTAAACCTGCCAGACTGAAGGCATGACCCAGAAGGGGGAGCGAGTCTGCAAGAAGGTTTCCAGCACCTCCCAAACCTAATAGACAACCTGAAAATGCTAAAGGAATCTTTTTCATCTTGATCTCCAATCATTTTGTCGCTTTCAGTATACCATAAAAGAGCAGGAAGCATGATAAAAAAAAGAAGTTGGTATTCTCCAACGTCTTTCAAATTGTAGATAGAGTCATCTTAGAAACTTTCCTTAGGTGAGTACGGACGTCAGCGAACTTCGAAGAAGTTCCATGACTTAGTTTTGGACCTAAGGTTCCAAAACTCCCGAGTGCTAGAAACAAGAATGTTTCTAGCACTTATCTCACGGCGGAAAGTTTCAATAGATGTCTAAGTGAGCCTAATAGTTGATATCTCTTTAATTTTTTAAGTATCATTTAGGTTGCATTATGTAAGAAACAGGTGGATTACATTCTAAAAGAAGTTGGGGAATGCCAACTTCTTTTTATCCTTTCAATTAGAAACTAGGCCTGTACGACCATCATATAAAGAAACAAAGATACGAGAAAGACGATACTAACGGCAAGGGTTGCTAGCTTGAGCCCGCGGTGGGAGCGCCAATAGCTTGGTTTTCCGAGGTTACTGGTTGCATCTGTTGACAGGGACTGTTGTTGACGCGGTTGCAGAGTAATAAGGACCACTAGGGCCAACGATAGGAAGGCGACGCCAATCGCAAATACCATTTCCATATTATCCTCCTAACACTCTCAAGAGGGTAAAAATAACTCCCAGCAAAATGACCAACCCAATGATCACATTAAAGATGACATTGACCTTTTCCGAACGCGTCGTCTTTTCTTTCTCGGCTGGACGGCGTTTGAGAGACTCCATCCGGCCTTCTACTTCTTTGTAAAATAAATCTTTCTTCCGATCACTCACTGTGTCCACCTATCCCTTCCTGCAAGCGAGCTTTGAATTCAGCTGGCTCGATGCTACTTGATTGGGCAATTTGTTGCTCCACTGCTTCTCTATAGCGATCAACTGATTGGTAGATTTCCTTGATACGGGCCACCATATCTGCTTCTTTTCCTTGGTCAAAGATATTGGCTTGAGCCAGGAAGTGGCGGTCATGCAGAGTGTGACTAAAGGCAAGAATGACTTGCTGGTGTTCAAAGGCCTTGCGGACAATTCCTTGCACTTCTGCATAGTGATTGATATCTAGATAAATACTAGAGACCTTGAGCAATTCTTTGATCCGTTCTTGGCTGATGTTTTGATACAAGACCACATTTGGATAGCGGACCATGGACAAGAGACTGGCAGACATCTCTGTCAAAGCTGCTACACGGAAGGTCACATTCGGCAAGTTCTCTACCAGGTAGGTCAAAGCTTCGATCTGGTCCGAATTGGTCAAGACAAAGGCGTCTTTACGGATATCATCTTTCACCTTGAAGTCATAGAGGTAGCCAAGAGGAGCAAAATAGGCATGCTGGTCTTGTGAGGTCAACTGCAAAGCACGATGGTAGGTAGCATTTTGTGGAATCAGGATCTTCTTGGTCCGAATTTCTGGGCTATTGAGAATCAACTGCATATTGCCTGGAAGGCTGTCATGAAGGGGTTCTTGCCAAACCAAGACATCGCGTCCTTTGATCCCTTTATTGCCCAACTGAAGACTAATGCTAAAGGAGGTGGCAAGGGTGTTGTAGACCAAGCCATTCAAATCAAACCCACGATGTTCTAGATAAAAGACAAAATAGTCTAAGCGATTCTTGAAAATTCGCATGGGTTGATGGTCCAAGGTTAAGATCAAATCCCCTGTTTGGTGATTCTCTGTCAAGCGCTCGATATCCCCTTCAAAATAAGTGGTCACCAATTGCTGGCCTTGATCGCCACAGGTTGTCACGGCAATCTTACGACCGTATTGGTCATAGCGCTCGATCATGACCACTTGCCCCTTGTCATCCAACCACTCCAGGCGCTCAACGATGCGTTTATAGGAAGCAGCATGGTACACAATACGAGCCTTTTCTTGGCCATAGTAGGTCACTTTGCCCGCACTGTTATCCCCAGAAACTTCCCAAAAATCAGGAACCGGAACTTCATTAAAGTAGCGCCCGCGCTTCTCCTCTTTTGGTTGACCCAAGAAATAGATGAATGGCGATTCGACGCCGTCGGGCAAGAAACCGTTTGGCTCCAAAACAACTGTCGGAAAATCAAAGCCAGACTCTTTCATGGAGTGGAGCAAGTCTTGGCTTTCACGAGAATAGCTATCAAATACGTTCAGCATGTGTCACCTCTTCTATCAATTGTGTCCAAGCTTCTTCTACTCGGCTGGTCAAAAAGTCTTCTGCACGCGCATAAGATGCTTGACGCATGCTGGCTAGATCATCTTTTTTGTATAGCTGGATGATTTTTTCAGCAAAGGCAGATGCGATATGGTCTACCACTTGGTCTGCTGATGGTGGAATGAGATAGCCATTTTTGCCTTCTGTGACAAAGGTTTGGTTGCCATAAGGGACATCAAAACCAATAATCGGAAGGCCAGAACCAATCGCCTCCATCAAGGTCAAACCGAAGCCTTCGCTGGTTGACGCTGACAGGTATACTTCATAGTTCTTATAAATTTCCTCAAGATTGGCATGCCCTTTGAGGTGGATATAGTCTGCCGCCCCTAATTCATCAATCAGAGAACGCAACTTTCCTTCTTCTCCACCTTTTCCATAGATGTCAAAGGATAGACCTGGCAATTCTTTTTTGGCACGAACCACTGCTCGTACCAACCAGTCAATATGCTTTTCAGTTGCCAAACGAGAGGCTGTGATCATAGAAAATGACGTGCGCTTCTCGTTTTGTGGCAAGCTTGCAAGACTCCCAACCGGAATGGTATAGATGGCTGGCTGATGGGTGGTGTATTTAGCAAACTGCTCTGCCAAGATTTCTTTTTGGCGATCGGTCGCGACTATAAAGAAGTCCACCTTGTCCGCATTGGTAAATTGGTACTCGTAATAGTTATTCCACAGGATATACTGATCATCGACATTATTGGCACTGAAGTGCTCTGCATGGACGACCACACCCAGGCGGGCCTTTTGCGCTTCTTCAAAGATGGGCTGTCCGATATTGGTTTCCCGGTCCAAAATCACCAGATCTTGTTTAGTCAATTGAAGAGTCTGCATGAAGTAGCGGATCAATTCTTGGCGACCAACCAGATAGCGATCTGGGAAACGGTAGACTTCGCGGCCATCTGCCATCTGCATGCTGTAGGCAACCGTCCCGTCCTCATTGTAAAAACGGCGCTCAATCAAGTTGGCTTGGTTGTTCTTGGGAATAAAGTACTCCGTACAATAGCGGGTATAGGAGAAATAATCCTTTCTCACCAAGATCCCTCTAGACACATATTCGCAGCGTTCGACATAAGGACTGTTTTCAGAGCGCAAGTAGCAGGTCAAAAAATTGTCCTGGTCCTCATAAAAGAAGCGCTTGATCTTGCCATCAACTTCTTCCCGAGTCGGTTTCCCGGCAAAACCTGCTAAGACCTGATCAATGGTATAGGTGGTTGGTGCAATCTTAATATCTGTAAAATGGCTGTAGAGCCAGATAATTTCATCATTTTTAAAACCGATATTTTCTGTCAAATGCTGTATATTATCGGCTAGAATCATATCCATAAAAACAAATTTAGCTGGTTGATGGATATTGCGTAACAACTGGGCACGGTAGGCTTGGGCGTACTCAACACCACTGCTGGCCCAACCGATTCCAAGGTTGATATTGTATACTGTCATAATGTCCTCTTTTATGGGAAATGCAAGACAATTTCCCCTTTTTTATTGATTTCTACTCGACTCAGTAAAAGATTGCGAACCATTTGCTCTTTGGCTGCCTCTTTCATTCGATCAAAGGATTGGTAGGCTTCTTGGAAAAATTCCACCAAAGGATTTTTCTGACTGGTGTATTGACCAGAGAGAGCCATACGCAATTGTTGCAGATAGTCTACCTGCTCTACCCAGTTTTCATCGATGGCTTTTAGAATGGCCATGCGTTGGAACTGTGCGATCACCTCATCGGTCCCTAAAAGCTCATACTTGGCTTTGAGTTCACTTTGGGCAATCTCCCATAAGAAGTTTTCTTTTGCTTTCTTGCTACGGAAGGTTTGGTGGGCTTTTTCAGGATCCACTTGGTAGCTGACATTGTCTAAAATATAGCGATAAAAAGCTACAGGTTCCTTGTATTCTTTTTTATGGACGACGCTTGAAAAGACAGAACGCAGCGCTTTTTCAACGATATCATCCAAGCGGCCTTCTTGCTTAATCAAGCGATCGCGCTCTTCGTAAACAATGGCGCGCTGAATGTTCATACTTTCCGCAAATTCTAGCGTCATCCGACGGCTGGCCTGACCAGAGCTTTCACTAGCATTTTGAGCACGTTCCACCAAGTGTTTATACTTGCGCTTGGTCAGGGACTTGGCTGCTCCAATTCGCTCTTCAACATCATAGTCTTGATAAGTATCCTGGATCCAGTCTGGTCCCCAGTTTTTCATCAAATCATCTTCTAAAGAGACAAAGAACTTGGTCAAACCAGGATCTCCTTGGCGACCTGAACGCCCCCGAATTTGAAGGTCAATCCGCTGGTTCATCATCCGCTCAGTTCCGACAACCACCAAGCCACCCAACTCAGCGACTCCTGGTCCCAACTTGATATCGGTTCCTCGACCGGCCATTGAGGTCGCTACGGTCACGGCACCTTTTCGGCCAGACTCTTTAATGATCTGGGCCTCTCGAGGAGCATTGTTGGCATTGAGAAGATTGTGTGGAATCCCTTCACGCAAGAGCAGATTCGAATAAAGAATCGACATTTCAACCGATCCGACAAAGACCAGAATCGGATTGCCCTTTTCGTGGATTTTCTTCACATAGTCCAAAGAAGCCACGATCTTCTCTGGCAAGGTTTGATAGATTTCATCCGGCAAATCCTTACGGATCTTCTTGCGATTGGTTGGAATCTTAATCACAGACATGGCATAGGTATCGAGAAATTCTGCCTCAGCGACCTTCCCAGTCCCGGTCATACCTCCCAACTTTCGAAACATCTTAAAGAGGTTTTGGTAAGTAATGGAAGCCATAGCCCGTGTTTCTTGGGTTAGCTTGAGACCCTCTTTGGCTTCAATCGCCTGATGGAGTCCTCCTTGCAAGCGGGTCATTTCCATCAAACGTCCTGTTGCTTGGTCTAGCAAGACAATCTCTGGTTGTCCTTCGACATTGGGATGGATGACATAGTCCTTATCCTTAATAAAGTTTTTATTGGCCTGCAGGGCTAGGCTGATATGGCGGACCAAGTCACGGTATTGGGGATCATAGAGATTGGGAATCGCAAGAAAAGCTTCTGCTGCATGAGCTCCCTTGCGAGTCAACCAAACCCGTTTCTTTTCTTCGTCAAACTTGAAGTCTTCCCCTTCTTTGAAGGTTTGAATCAGGGTATCAATAATCCCATAAAGGTTGGACTGAACCCGAGGAGAACCAGAAATAATCAAGGGGGTCTGGGCACTATCTAGGAGCACCGAGTCAATCTCATCGACAATGGCGTAATTGAAGTCAGCTAAAAATTGTCCATCTGCAGAAGCCGTCAAATTTTCTGTCAGATAGTCAAAACCCAGACTGGTATTAGTTGTATAAATGACATCTGAGCGGTAGATCTCGCGTTTGACTTCTGGATCTAATTCCTCATCTTCAGATTGTTTTAAAGGGACCCCGACAGTCAAACCTAAGAAACAATAGACCTGTCCCATTTCTTCTGCGTCCCGAGTTGCCAGATAGGTATTGGTCGTAATCACCATAACCCCCTTGCCCTCTAAGGCATTGAGATAAACTGGCATAGTTGCCGTCAAGGTCTTTCCTTCACCAGTATTCATTTCAGCGACATTTCCCTGGTGCAGGACAATTCCTCCCATGACTTGCACGTCATAAGGAAACATGCCCAAGACCCGTTTATCGGCTTCACGCGCCACAGCAAATGCTTCTGGCAAGAGATCATCCAAGGTCTCGCCCTCTGCTAGGCGTTCCCGAAATTCTACCGTCTTCTCCTGTAGTTGGCGATCCGTCAAGCGGGTCATGTCATCCTTCCAGCTATTGACTTCTTTTAAGATTTTTTTGATGTTTCTTAATTTAACGTAATCCAATGTGATCCTCTTTTTTCGCAGTGATGTTCGTCTATTCGAGAACTTCTGCTCCCTCAGACGATATTGGTTGAATAGTGAAATAGTGGAAGGTAAACTCTTGCAATCCTGCACTGAGCAAGCGTACTTCATAGGCGTAGGCTTGATCTGGATAGGTAAACTGCAAGCGACCTTCTGGGGTGACGCGACGGCCAACGACCTCTCCAAAGCGATCTTTAAAAACAATCTCTACCATTACGGTATGAGCGGGAGTCGCTTCCATCGTGATAACCAATTCATAATCTTGCTCTCTTTTGAGCAGGGGCAGACTAGGAATTTGACGCGTCGTGCCAAAATTTGTCTGCGAATGCCATGTTTTCAACACTTGACCTGATGGCATAAGGGGGTTCTGAAACTGAACGCTCCCTTGGGCAGTCGCCTGAATGGTCGAGCCCCAAAGATAATCTGCCTGAACGATATCACCCCAGTAGATGCGTCTAGCTTCATTTTCTTTTATTTTTATCATTGGTTTCTTCCAAAGTCTCTTTCCATGATTTCTTTGTACTGGGTCGCAAACCATTCAATGATCGGACCACTCGCGTCGTTGTGGCGACCGGCACGG
>CAUTRO010000015.1:0-11898 GCA_963540685.1 uncultured Streptococcus sp. | reverse complement strand
TTAGCTTCTTTCAGGGGGTCTCTTTGACTTAGAGGCATTGGAAGAAGAAATTGCCATTTTAGAAAATAAAATGACAGAACCTGATTTTTGGGATGATAACATTGCTGCGCAAAAAACATCTCAGGAATTGAACGAACTCAAGCAGACCTATGAAAATTTCCATCAAATGGTGGATCTCTTTGATGAGTCTGAAATCTTATTGGACTTTTTGGCAGAAGATGATTCGGTAAAAGAAGAATTGATCGAAAAGTTAGAAGAACTGGACAAACGAATGACCAGCTATGAGATGACCTTACTATTGTCTGAACCCTATGACAATAATAATGCTATCTTAGAAATTCATCCGGGTTCAGGTGGTACAGAGGCCCAGGACTGGGGCGACATGCTCCTTCGGATGTATACTCGCTTTGGAAATGCCCATGGCTTTAAAGTTGAAGTCTTGGAATATCAGGCTGGAGATGAGGCTGGTATTAAATCGGTAACCTTATCCTTTGAAGGGCCTCATGCCTATGGTCTTCTCAAGTCTGAGATGGGGGTTCACCGTTTGGTTCGGATCTCTCCATTTGATTCTGCCAAACGTCGGCATACTTCCTTCACTTCTGTTGAAGTCATGCCAGAATTAGATGATACCATCGAAGTGGAAGTTCGAGATGATGATATCAAGATGGACACCTTCCGCTCTGGTGGTGCTGGTGGACAAAACGTCAACAAGGTCTCTACAGGGGTGCGCTTGACTCATATTCCGACAGGGATTGTAGTGGCTTCGACGGTTGACCGAACTCAGTATGGAAACCGTGATCGGGCCATGAAGATGCTGCAAGCTAAACTCTACCAATTAGAGCAAGAGAAAAAAACTGCAGAAGTGGATTCTCTAAAAGGAGATAAGAAAGAAATCACCTGGGGAAGTCAAATCCGCTCCTACGTGTTTACCCCATATACGATGGTCAAGGATCACCGGACCAACTTCGAAGTCGCGCAGGTGGATAAGGTGATGGATGGAGATATCGATGGCTTTATCGATGCCTATCTCAAATGGAGACTCCAGTAATCTAAAGGGGATCACTCAAAAAAGAATGAAAGGAATTTCATTACATGTCAATGATTGAAATGAAAGATGTTGTCAAAAAATATGACAACGGGACTACGGCCCTTCGAGGGGTAACGGTCCAAATTGAACCGGGAGAGTTTGCCTATATTGTAGGACCTTCTGGTGCAGGGAAGTCGACTTTTATTCGACTGTTATACCGTGAAGTAAAACACGATAAAGGAAGCTTGAAAGTAGCTGATTTTGATTTGGATAAAATCAAAAAACGCGATATTCCTATGTTGCGACGCAATGTAGGCGTGGTCTTCCAAGATTATAAATTGCTGCCAAAGAAAACCGTTTATGAAAATATCGCCTACGCAATGGAAGTAATTGGGGAACGTCGCCGGAATATTAAAAAGCGCGTTATGGAAGTCTTGGATCTTGTTGGCTTAAAACACAAGGTACGTTCATTCCCGAATGAATTGTCAGGTGGAGAACAACAACGGATTGCCATTGCGCGGGCGATTGTCAATAATCCCAAAGTCTTGATTGCAGATGAACCAACTGGTAACTTGGACCCGGATAATTCATGGGAGATCATGAATCTTTTGGAACGGATTAATTTACAAGGGACCACAGTCTTAATGGCGACCCATAATAGCTTAATTGTAAATACCTTACGTCACCGTGTCATCGCGATTGAAAATGGTCGTGTAGTGCGTGATGAAACGGAAGGAGAGTACGGATACGATGATTAGAAGATTTTTCCGACACTTAATTGAATCTCTTAAAAGTTTGAAACGAAATGGTTGGATGACGATTGCAGCGGTCAGCTCAGTTATGATTACCCTTAGCTTGGTTGCTATTTTCGCCTCTGTCATTGCCAACACCATCAAGCTCTCAGACGATATTCAAAACAGTGTGCGGGTTGTAGTATACATGCGCAAAGATATTCAAGATCAGAGCGAACAGATTGAACAAGAAGGTCAGACTGTCACTAATGAAAATTACCATAAGGTCTATGATGCTTTGACAGCTATGAAACATGTTGATAAGGTAGTTTTTTCTAGTAAGGAAGAACAGTATGAGAAACTGATCAAAACAGCAGGAAATAACTGGAAGATTTTTGATGGAGATGCCAATCCCCTCTACGACGCTTATTATGTAGAAACCACAGCTCCTAAATATGTCAAGCAAGTTTCGGCTGATGCTAAAAAGATTGAAGGAGTCTCTGAAGTGAAAGATGGTGGGGTAGATACCCAACGCTTGTTTGCCCTTGGAACCTTTATTCGAAACTGGGGCTTGATTGGTGTAGCCTTATTGATCTTTATCGCGGTCTTCTTGATTTCCAATACGATTCGGATCACCATTATTTCCCGTAGTCGTGAGATCAAGATTATGCGTCTAGTTGGTGCTAAAAGTGGCTATATTCGTGCCCCATTCCTTTTAGAAGGAGCTTGGATTGGTCTTTTGGGTGCCGTAGTTCCTTCTGCCTTGGTCTTCTATGTCTACAATGTTGTGTACACATCAATGACCAATAACTTAGCAGACCAAAACTTATACCTATATAGCCCGAATCTCTTGGTGCCTATTATGGTCGGTGCCTTGTTTGGATTAGGAATTTTGATCGGTGCGATCGGTTCCTCCATCTCAATGAGACGTTTCCTTAAAATATAAAAAAAGCAAGTTCGCTTGCTTTTTTTTGTATCTTTTCTGAGTTTTTTCTCCATGAAAGCCATAAAACGGGAAGCACAATGGATGATTTTTTAAGATCACCTAAAGAAGGGATTGAACATCTTTTCATGTCCAATGGAAGTTTCAGGACCATGACCAGGATAGACGGTGTAGGAAGATGGAAGCGGAAAGAGTTCTTCCTTGATACTGCTGAGCAACTGGGCCGCATTTCCAGTTGGAAGATCCGTCCGTCCAATAGTCTCACGAAAGAGGGCATCACCGGATAGGACCAAGTGGTCCTCGGGAAAGACGATAGAGACACCACCGGCCGAATGGCCCGGTGTTTCCAGAACATAAAAGTGGAAATCAGCGATGTCATAAGCACTGCGAATCTCATAGAGAAACTCTGCTTCTTTACAAATAACATCTTGCAAATCTGCATGACGATCTAAGCCAGATAAATTGTCAATAGGCGAAGACAACCAACTGGCTTCTGCTGGGTGGACATAGACAGGTGGGAAATGATACTGCTGACGAACCTTTTCAAGACTCATAATGTGATCGTAATGTGTATGGGTTAAAAGAATCGCTACGATTGGTTTTCCGATGCGATCAATTTGTTTTTGAATAGTGGCCCAGTCGCTACCTGGATCTACTAGGATAAGGGCCTGTTCATTTTCAAGGTAATAGGTGTTTTCATAAGCTACAGGATTAACAGTTCGATAGATTTTCATCGGGACTCCTTTCTAGAATAGTGTATCAAATTACAAGGAAAATAACAGGATTGAAGTCAGCTCGAAAGGATAAAAAAATCTGCAGAGCTTGTTCAAACGTGATATAATTTTAAGTACTATGACAAGACAGAAACGGAAATACGCCATTGTGGATCTGGAAGCGACCAGTGCTGGAAGCAATGCCAAGATCATTCAGGTTGGAATTGTCATCGTTGAAGATGGCGTGATCACTCAATCCTATGAGACGGATGTGAATCCCCATGAACGATTGGATGAGCACATCAAACAATTGACCGGCCTGACAGATGCTCGCTTGCGAAAAGCTCCAGAGTTTGCACAAGTGGCAAAAGAAATTTTTGAGTTAATAGAAGATGCCATCTTTGTGGCCCATAATGTCAAATTTGATGCGAATTTATTGGCAGAAGCCCTTTTTTGGGAAGGCTTTGAGCTGACAACTCCTAGGATTGATACGGTTGAATTGTCTCAAATCTTCTATCCTACTTTAGAGCGTTACAATTTAGGAGCACTTGCGAGTGAACTGGGAATTGAGTTGCACCATGCTCACTCTGCTCTAGCTGATGCTATGGCAACAGCCCAGTTGCTGTTGAAGTTAAGGGAAAAAATTGCGAGCTTACCAAGAGGATTGATTGAAAACCTTCTTTCGATGGCAGATTGTTTGATTTATGAATCACGACTGTTAATAGAAGATGCACTAGAAGACAGCAGCCTCTTTTTGCCGTCTCATTTATTTGAAGTGCATGGACTCTATTTGCGAAAATCGCAGCAGTTCCTGGAAAGCTACCATTTATCTGAACAATTTGAACTCAATATGCAGTTGTTGGGAATGGAGGCCTATCCGGAGCAAAGTGAATTTGTAACTTATATCGAGGAAAGTTTGCATCAGCCTCTTCCAAGTTTTATAGAGGCTCCGACAGGAATTGGGAAGACCTATGCCTATCTGTTAACGCTTTTGGCCAAAACCTCAAAGCGTATCCTTGTGAGTGTTCCGACTAAAATTCTTCAGGATCAAATGATGAAAAAGGAAGGAAAAGCCATTCAGGATCTTTTCCAAATCCCCTTTCATAGCCTAAAAAGTCCCAAGGATTACATCCAACTTGATAAGTTTTATGAGACTTTACAGAGTGATTCGGATAATAGGGTGATCCGACGCTTTAAGATGCAACTGTTGGTCTGGCTGACCATGACAGAAACTGGAGAGCTGAGTGAGATTGGCCAGCTCTATCGTCATAGCCATTTTGTCTCTGAAATATGTCACGATGGCCAATTGTCGAAGCGTTCGCTTTTTTATCAGGAAGATTTCTGGCGTCGCGGCCAAGAAAAAGTAAAAACGAGCCGGGTGATTCTGACCAATCATGCCTATCTTTTAACACGTCTAGAAGATGACAAAAGTCTGCTTCAAGAGGCTGTTCTGGTTGTGGATGAAGCACAAAAACTCTTCTTTGCTTTAGAGCAGTTTTCACAAAGAGAAGAGATATTACAATCTCTTCTAATGAGCCTGCAACACGCGATTGAGGAGGAGAAAGATCTTCTGCAACGGCGTTTGTTGGAGAGTATTCAATTCGAGTTAAATGCCTGCTCCAAAGAAGTCCAGCAAGGAAAAACAGCAGTGTTATCCGATCAAACAGTGGCTAAAATACGCCAAGATGTATCGGAATTTAAAAACGACTCTATAGAGAATCTAAGAGAATTATTTGATGAGCGCTACCAAACATTTTGGATCGATAAAGAAGTGATTGACAGCCACCAAATCCTCTATCTCCGTGCAGGAGTTGAGGACTTACTCTCCTTTAGGGAGTTTGTTCCGGAAGAAGTGCCTGTGCTCTTTGTATCGGCGACCATTGCCATCAGTAAAAAGGTGAATTTGCCTTCTCTTTTGGGGTACCAAGAGCAGCAAATCTACCAGGTTCCAACCCAGCTGAAGCAACACCAGATAATGCTCCTGCCTATTGATTTTCCAGATGTGGTTTCCCTGTCTTCATCAGAGTATGCAATTGAAATTAGTCGACTGGTAGAAGAGTTGCTTCCTCTTAGAAAACCAATCTTTCTATTGCTCACTTCAAAAGAATTATTATTGGAAACCTCAGCTGCTTTGAAGTTTCCTCATTTGGCCCAGTACCGAAATGGGGATGCAGCCAATATTAAACGACGATTTGATCGTGGAGAGAGTTCTATTTTATTGGGAACAGGAAGCTTCTGGGAGGGAGTCGATTTCTCCCAGCAGAGGGAAGTGATTCAAATCATCACGCGCCTGCCATTTGACAATCCTAAAGATTATATGGTACAAAAGATAAATAGCCAGCTCAGACAAGAGGGGAAGAACCCCTTTTATGACTATAGTCTGCCAGTCGCAATTTTAAGACTAAAGCAGGCCATTGGGAGAACGAGTCGTTTCCAAGAACAGGAGTCTGTAGTGCTCTTATTGGACCAGCGAGTAGTGACCAAACGGTATGGAAAACAAATTTTAGATGGGTTGAAGCAGGTCTTGACTCTTCAGACAACTCTAAGGAGCCAGCTAGTGGATCAAGCCCGGAACTTTTTTAAAGGGAATACAGAAAAATGAAAACAAAAAGTTTAGGAATTGCTATAGCTGCAGGATTTGCTCTTTGCGCTATGTTTTTAGGGAAAATGTTTCCCATCATTGGATCAAGTGTTTTTGCCTTGATCTTAGGGATTTTACTCAATGAATTGATTGACTTACCTGAGAATTCTCGACCAGGATTGAATTGGTCTGGAAAGAAATTGTTGCAGTATTCAATTATCTTCATGGGCTTTAGCTTACCCATTGCAACCGTAGCCTCTACTGGTCTTTCATCTTTAAAAATTAGCTTACCAACGATTACCGTAGCCTTTCTTGCGGCTATCATTTTTGGGAAGGTCTTTCATCTCAAATCCCATTTACGGACCCTCATTGGCTTTGGTACAGCCATTTGTGGGGGATCGGCCATTGCTGCTGCAGCTCCGATCATTGAAGCTGATGAAGAAGAAATTGCCCTTTCAATGTCGACGATTTTTTTCTTCAATATCTTAGCAGTCTTTATCTTCCCAGTATTGGGACATTTATGGCATATGTCTAATTTCCATTTTGGACTCTGGTCAGGAACGGCCATTAATGACACGTCATCTGTTGTAGCGGCAGGTTTTTCATACAGTAAAGCAGCGGGTGAAATGGCGACGATCGTAAAATTATCAAGGGCTCTCATGATCGTGCCGGTATGTCTTGGATTAATTGGTTTAAAATTGTTTCGAACCAAACAACAAGGAAGCAAAAAAGGAATGTTGAAAAAAATTGTTCCTTGGTTTATCATTTGGTTTATTGTCGCCTCTATCCTTTCTTCAATTGGGATTATTCCAAAAGTCGTCATTCCTTATCTCAAGGAAATTTCTCAACTCTTTATGGCTATGGCCTTGGTTGGTATTGGCAGCAAAGTTTCCTGGAAACAATTTCGTTCAGCTGGAGCAGCGCCACTATTGGTGGGCTTCATTGCCTGGTTCTGCGTGGCAGGTTCTAGCTTGATCCTACAAATGTTATTCTATTAATTGTTTTTATCACCCGTATAGAAAGGAATGTGAATGAAGAAAAAGCAGTACTGGAAGGTACACCTGGATTATTCGATGATTACGATTGTCCTTATTCTTCTCTTGATTGGGATCTTATCTGTTTATGTAGCGGTTTCCCATGATTATCCCCAAATGCTATGGCCGTTTTTGGGACAACAATTGGTCTGGATTGGTCTAGGGGTTCTCATTTGCCTCATTGTGACGATTTTTAGCACGAAATTTCTTTGGAAAATCACTCCCTTTCTCTATCTACTTGGTTTGGCCTTGATGATTCTTCCTCTTGTTTTTTATAATCCCAACTTGGTAGCTTCAACAGGGGCAAAAAACTGGGTGGCATATGGAAATATCACCCTATTTCAGCCTTCAGAATTTATGAAGATTCCCTTTATTTTAATGTTGTCACGCTCGATTGTCTTATTTTTACAACGAAACAAAGGGCATGAGCGCTGGTTGCGACAGGATTGGTTTTTGATCCTCGAGTTGATCGTCTATACGATTCCTGTCTTTGTCTTACTGGCTTTACAACAGGACTTGGGAACAGCTTTGGTATTCTTAGCTATTTTTTCAGGTTTGGTGCTCGTTTCAGGAGTTTCCTGGAAAATTATTTTGCCGGTGATCTTGTTTGTAGTAGGTGGACTAGCAGGTTTTCTCTTTCTCTTTTTATCAGAAGGAGGCCGTGCTTTTCTTCACCAGCAATTAGGGATGCCTACTTACCAAATGAATCGGATCGTCGCCTGGTTAAATCCCTTTGATTATGCCCAAACAACAACTTATCAACAAGCTCAAGGACAGTTGGCTATTGCTAGTGGTGGTCTCTTTGGACAAGGATTTAATATTTCCAATTTATTAGTCCCTGTGCGGGAAAGCGATATGATTTTTACAGTAGTTGCAGAAGACTTCGGTTTTGTTGGATCTCTCCTGCTTTTGATTCTTTATGTTGCTTTAATCTACCGAATTTTAAAAATCACTGTTCGGTCTAATAACCAATTTTATACCTATATTTCCATTGGGTTTATTATGATGTTGGTCTTTCATATTTTTGAAAATGTTGGAGCAGTGACGGGGCTGTTGCCATTGACTGGGATCCCCCTTCCCTTTATCTCTCAAGGAGGCTCCTCTATTATTAGTAACCTGATCGGTATTGGTCTAGTTCTCTCAATTTACAACCATAGTAGCAAAAAGAAAGAACGAACGGAGCAAGCGCCGATTCGTAAAAAAGTCATCCTTAAAGGAGCACAATAGAAAGAAGGAATGAAAATGAAAAAAGTAGCGACTATTTTAGCAAATGGATTTGAAGAAATTGAAGCTTTGACAATTGTGGATGTTTTGAGACGTGCAGGGATTGCCTGTGACCTCATTGGCATGGAAGAAACTGTAACAGGCTCTCACCAAATCTCGGTGGAAGTAGACCGTCTCTGGAACGGAGACTTATCAGATTATGATGGTGTCTTTCTACCAGGTGGAATGCCAGGAGCAGCGAATTTACGGGATAGTCCAGAATTGATTGCAGCTCTTCAAGAAGAAAGTAGCAAGGGAAAAACCATCTCTGCAATTTGTGCAGCTCCCATTGTCTTGGCGCGTGCCGGCCTCTTAAAAGACAAACACTATACCTGCTACGATGGCTTTGAAGAAGAGATTCAAGATGGGCAGTATCAGAAACAAACAGTCGTCAAAGATGGCAACCTACTGACCAGTCGTGGTCCTTCAACTGCCTTAGCCTTGGCTTATGCCTTGGTAGACCATTTTGGAGGAGATGCCCAAAGTCTTCGCCAAGGAATGCTTTATCAAGACGTCTTTGGAGACGCCTAAAAATGTGCTTTGGGACCCAGCTTTTGTGATGGAGAGAAGGCATTTGCTAATAGGAGATGCTTTCTCTTTGATGGGAAATAAAATGAAGGAAAAAAATGGCTAAAATCCCCCCTAAATGAGGGTTTTAGCTTATTTTTTTTGTCCATTTGTGGTATAATATTGACTATGAATTATCATGATTTTATATGGGATCTTGGTGGGACGCTGTTGGATAATTACGAAATGTCCACAAATGCCTTTGTAGCGACATTGAAGGACTTTCACATTCAAGCCAATCATGATTCTGTTTATGTAGCATTAAAAATCTCAACACAGGATGCGATCGCTACCTTTGCACCTCATGTCTCTGATTTTCGTACAGAATACAAGAAAAAAGAAGCCATTGCCTTGCAAGAGCCGGTCCTGTTTGATGGAGTAAAAGAGTTGCTAGAAGAGATTCAATTACAAGGAGGTCGTCATTTTTTGGTATCCCATCGGGATCGCCAAGTATTGACCCTCATTGATCAGACGGGGATTGCGTCTTTCTTTACGGAGATTGTAACAGCAGACGAGGGCTTCCCTCGCAAACCAGATCCAGCCTCTATGCTTTATTTGAAGGAAAAATATGGCATTCAAGACGGCCTAGTGATCGGAGATCGTCCGATCGATATAGAAGCTGGGAAGGCGGCAGGACTCACAACCTATTTATTTGATACCATGTCCCACCTACACCAGTTTATATTTGAATAGAAAAGGGAAATTATGACAGAGGATAAACAGCAAGAAGTTCAATCACAAGAATATGATGCCAGTCAGATTCAGGTCTTGGAAGGACTAGAGGCAGTGCGGATGCGTCCAGGGATGTATATCGGATCTACCTCAAAAGAAGGTCTCCATCACTTGGTCTGGGAAATCGTAGATAACTCGATTGATGAAGCCTTGGCCGGTTTTGCTAGCCATATTGAAGTTTTTATTGAAGCAGATAATTCCATCACGGTTGTCGACGATGGACGGGGAATCCCAGTGGATATCCAAGAAAAGACAGGTCGTCCTGCCGTCGAAACCGTCTTTACCGTACTTCACGCAGGAGGAAAATTCGGCGGAGGTGGCTACAAGGTTTCTGGTGGTCTCCATGGGGTAGGTTCTTCCGTCGTGAATGCTCTTTCCACGTCGCTGGATGTTCGTGTCTACAAAAATGGCAGTGTCTATTACCAAGAGTATCGTCGAGGCCAGGTTGTAGATGACTTGAAAGTCATCGGGGAGACCGATCGAACTGGGACAACTGTCCACTTTATTCCAGATCCAGAAATCTTTACAGAAACAACTGAGTATGATTTTGAAAAATTAAACAAACGGATCCAAGAGCTAGCTTTCTTGAATCGTGGCTTACGAATTTCCTTGACAGACAAGCGAGAAGGCTTGGAACAAGAAAAGCATTACCACTATGAAGGCGGTATTTCAAGCTATGTTGAATACATCAATGAGAATAAAGATGTGATCTTTGAAACACCGATCTACACAGATGGCGAAATGGATGATATTACGGTTGAAGTCGCCATGCAATACACAACTGGCTATCATGAAACCGTCATGAGTTTTGCGAATAACATCCACACCCATGAAGGTGGAACACATGAGCAAGGCTTCCGTACAGCCCTCACTCGTGTCATCAATGACTATGCCAAGAAAAATAAGCTTTTAAAAGAAAACGAAGACAACTTAACAGGTGAAGATGTTCGAGAAGGCTTGACAGCGGTTATCTCGGTCAAACATCCAAACCCACAGTTCGAAGGACAAACCAAAACCAAACTTGGGAATTCAGAAGTTGTTAAAATTACCAATCGACTCTTTAGTGATGCCTTTTCTGATTTCCTATTGGAAAATCCGCAAATCGCTAAGAAAATTGTTGAAAAAGGGATTTTAGCAGCCAAAGCTCGGGTCGCTGCTAAGCGGGCGCGGGAAGTGACCCGCAAGAAATCTGGGCTTGAGATTTCGAATCTACCTGGTAAATTGGCAGACTGTTCTTCAAACAATCCAGCAGAAACAGAACTCTTTATCGTCGAAGGGGATTCAGCCGGAGGATCTGCAAAATCAGGTCGAAATCGGGAATTCCAAGCCATTTTACCAATCCGTGGTAAAATCTTGAACGTTGAAAAAGCAAGTATGGACAAAATTCTAGCCAATGAAGAAATCCGTAGTTTATTTACCGCTATGGGAACTGGTTTTGGTGCAGAATTTGATGTCACAAAAGCGCGTTATCAAAAATTAGTTTTGATGACTGATGCCGATGTCGATGGAGCCCATATTCGAACTCTTCTGTTAACCTTGATTTATCGCTATATGAAACCAGTTTTGGAAGCAGGATATGTTTATATCGCACAACCACCAATCTATGGGATCAAAGTCGGTAGTGAAATCAAAGAATATATCCAACCGGGTGCTAACCAAGAAGCACAGTTAGCTGCTGCTTTGGAACGCTATTCAGAAGGTCGCTCAAAACCAACTATCCAACGATACAAAGGTCTTGGGGAAATGGATGATCACCAGCTTTGGGAAACAACCATGAACCCTGAACACCGCTTGATGGCACGCGTATCCGTAGATGATGCTGCCGAAGCAGATAAGATTTTTGATATGTTGATGGGGGACCGAGTGGAACCACGTCGTGAATTTATCGAAGAAAACGCTGAATATAGTACACTCGATGTATAAAATTCACTGAACACTTCCCATTAATGGATATTTTATGGTATAATTACAAGGATTACGCTCAAGTAATACGATGAAGGAGTTTTTATATGTCTAGTGGACTAATTGCTCTCATCTTTATTGTAGCCCTTATCTTGATTGTAGGATATGTGGTCGCAGTGATTTTGAGAAAAAGAAATGAAGCCTTACTGGCAGCACTGGAAGAACGAAAAGAAAAGTTATACAACCTTCCAGTCAACGATGAAGTAGAGGCTGTTAAAAACATGCATTTGATTGGTCAAAGTCAGGTGGCATTTCGTGAATGGAATCAAAAATGGGTAGACTTATCCTTGAATTCATTTGCTGATATCGAAAACAATCTATTTGAAGCAGAAGGTTACAATAATT
>CAUTRO010000014.1:0-11921 GCA_963540685.1 uncultured Streptococcus sp. | reverse complement strand
GTCTTGAGGCGCTCTTTGAGAATATTGAGCTCCATCCGAGTTGGTTTTACATTTAATCGTGCCATAGGCTAATCCTCTTTGTTTGGCAGATACTTGTCAATCATCTCATCCTTGATCCGTTTAAGCTCTGTTCTTGGAAGGATGGATAAGAGTTCCCAACCGAGATCCAAACTTTCCTCAATCGTCCGATTGGTGGTAAAGCCTTGGTTGATGTATTCTTGCTCAAAGCGATCGGTGAATTTGACATAGAGCTTGTCGGTATCGGACAAGGCAGACTCCCCAAGCACTACAGCCAGTTCTTTGGCTTGTTTTCCTTGGGCATAGGCCGCAAAGAGCTGGTTCATGGTCGCCGCATGGTCTTCCCGAGTCTTGCCTTCACCAGAACCCTTGTCCTTCAAACGAGAAAGGGATGGAAGAACATTAATCGGTGGGCGGTAGCCACTGTTGTAGAGATCACGGGACAGAATAATCTGACCTTCGGTGATATAACCTGTCAAGTCAGGGATTGGGTGGGTAATGTCATCCTCCGGCATGGAGAGGATCGGAATTTGGGTCACAGATCCTTTCTTTCCAACCAAACGTCCTGCACGTTCGTAGAGGGTGGATAGGTTGGTATAAAGGTAGCCTGGATAGCCCCGACGTCCTGGAACCTCCCGGCGGGCAGCGGATACTTCCCGAAGGGCCTCGCAGTAGTTGGTCATGTCAGTCATGATGACCAAGACGTGCATGTCTTTTTCATAGGCCAAATATTCTGCCGCGGTCAAGGCAATCCGAGGAGTGGCTATCCGCTCGATAGCTGGGTCATTAGCTAGGTTGATAAAGAGGACAGAGCGGTCAATGGCTCCGGTCTCCCGAAGGTCATTCATAAAGAACTCTGCTTCTTCAAAGGTAATCCCCATGGCCGCAAAGACCACGGCAAAGTTTTCTTCAGAGTTAAGAACCGTCGCTTGACGGGCAATCTGGGCTGCTAACTCTTTGTGAGGGAGCCCTGATCCAGAGAATACCGGAAGCTTTTGGCCCCGAACTAAGGTATTCAAGTGGTCAATGGCTGAGATTCCTGTCTGGATAAATTCATCCGGATAGTCCCGTGAAACTGGGTTGATAGCTTGGCCATCAATGTCCAAGTACTTCTCTGGGATAATCTCTGGACCACCGTCGATGGGTTTGCCCATCCCGTTGAAGATGCGTCCCACCATGTCTTCAGACACAGGAAGTTCTAGGGGACGTCCAGTAAAGCGGACTTTAGCTTTTTCCAAATTGATCCCGCTAGATCCTTCAAAGAGCTGGACCATGGCCTTATCTTCTTGAACTTCGAGGACTTGTCCCTGGCGGGTTGTTCCATCATGGAGCTTGATTTCTACCAGTTCATTGTAGTGAACCCCTTGAACCTGATCGACAATCATCAAGGGACCAACAACTTCGCTGACAGTACGGTATTCTTTAATCACGCTCATTGTCTACTCCTCCTTGGGCTACGATTTGGTGTAGGATTTCTACGATTTCTTCTTTTAAGGCTTGAATGGTGGCCAACTGATCCTCATGGATGAACTTGCTACGAGCAATGCGGTCTCGAAGAGCCACGGTTCCTTCCATGATTTCTGTGAAGTAAGCCCCTAATTCTAGTGCTCTTTGACTTTCTTGGTCAAAGGTCAAAATGTTGGTCAACAAGGCCACCTGCTTGCTGAAAGAGGTATAGGTATCGACCTCATCAAAGGCATTTTGTTGCAGGTAGTCTTCGCGGATCATCTTGGCCGCATTCATGGTCAAGCGGTCTTTTTCAGACAAGGAATCTAGACCAACCAAGCGGACGATTTCTTGCAATTCACTTTCTTTTTGCAACAGGTTCATAGCGCGGGTCACTTTTTCAGACCAGCTGATTTGTTCATGTAGATCGATATAGCGACCGACTTCATCTTGGTAAAGGGAATAAGAACTCAACCAGTTGATGGCTGGGAAATGGCGGCGTTGGGCCAATTGAGCATCTAAGCCCCAGAAGACCTTAACAATTCGCAATGTGTTTTGCGTTACGGGCTCTGAGATATCTCCTCCCGGAGGAGAAACGGCACCGATGGCGGTAATAGAGCCTTCACGCGCAGTGCTTCCGAGCGTCTTAACCCGACCTGCACGCTCGTAATATTCAGCAATCCGACTACCAAGATAGGCTGGGTAGCCTTCATCTCCGGGCATTTCTTCTAGACGACCAGACATTTCACGAAGAGCTTCCGCCCAGCGCGACGTAGAGTCCGCCATGATGGCAACGGAATAGCCCATGTCACGGAAATATTCGGCAATGGTGATCCCTGTGTAGATAGAAGCTTCCCGCGCAGCTACTGGCATGTTCGAGGTGTTGGCAATCAGAACCGTCCGTTGCATAATGGATTGGCCAGTTGTTGGATCAATCAATTCTGGAAACTCATTCAGAACGTCTGTCATTTCATTTCCACGTTCTCCACAACCAACGTAAATCACGATGTCTACATTAGCAAACTTAGCTACCTGGTGTTGGACGACGGTCTTTCCAGCTCCAAAAGGACCCGGAACAGCTGCAGCTCCACCTTTTGTCACTGGGAAGAAGGTATCAATGACCCGTTGACCTGTCACCAAAGGCTCTACTGGGATCAGTTTTTGTGCAAAGGGACGGCCACGACGAACCGGCCATTTTTGCATCAAGGTTCCGGTAAAGAGGCTGCCATCTGCTTGCTCGATCTCATAAACTGGCTCCTCTACTGTGTAAGAACCAGCTGCAATCTTAGTCACACGTCCACTCACACCAAACGGTACCATGATGCGGTGTTCCACCATATTGGTCTCTTGAACGGTACCAACGATGTCTCCAGCGACCACCTCTGTTCCTTCTGCCACACTTGGTTCGAAGGTCCATTTGGTGTCACGGTCTAGATTTGGAACTTGTACCCCACGAATAAGGAAGTCACTGGCTGTAACTT
This sequence comes from uncultured Streptococcus sp., assembly GCA_963540685.1. GTDB lineage: Bacteria > Bacillota > Bacilli > Lactobacillales > Streptococcaceae > Streptococcus. The sequence goes on along the minus strand of CAUTRO010000014.1, from coordinate 8,976 downwards.
CTTGGAAGCGTTCCAAGGGGCGTTGGATCCCGTCAAACATCTGAGAAATCAAACCGGGTCCCAACTCAACCGAGAGGGGAGCTCCCGTTGTTACCACCGGTTCACCTGGTCCGACTCCAGACGTTTCTTCATATACTTGGATAGATGCCTCATCCCGACGCATCTCAATAATTTCGCCAATCAAACCAAGATCGCCGACCCGGCAAATATCTTGGATGTTGGCCTCCTGCATCCCTGATGCGACCACCAAGGGACCGGAAACTTTAATAATTTTTCCTTGAGTCATGTATTCCTCCTGGGAATCCTTTGTTTCTTTGTATTACTTTTGCGCCATATCGGCTAGAGATTTCTTTTGTTGACCATTTTCATCGAAATTAGTTGGATTCAACCAAGCTTCGAAGCGCTGTTTGATAGCTGGCCATTCTTGGTCAATGATAGACAACCAATCTGTGTCTCGAGTCCGACCTTTATAAACAAGAGCCTGGCGGAAACAGCCTTCATAGGTGAATCCCAAGCGCTCAGCTGCTTTACGAGAAGCTTGGTTTAAGGTATCACATTTCCACTCATAGCGTCTGTAGCCCAAATCCTCAAACACATAGCGCGCCAAGAGATACTGGGCTTCGGTGGCCATGCGCGTCTTCTTGAGCGCTGGTGAGTAGGTCACTGCTCCAACTTCAATCACTCGGTTGGCTTGATCCATCCGCATGAGAGAGAATGTCCCTAAAGCCTTGCCGGAATCTTTGTCTACAATCGCATAGTAAAAGCGACCTTGGGCTGTCATGAGATCATCCAACAAGCAGTCCCACTCAGCTTCATTGTGGGCAGGGCCTTTGAACAGATAGGTCCACATATCTGCTGGAGAGGCTGGCCCGTAGACCTGATAAAGATCCGCCCCGTGTTTTTCTTTTGACAGGCGCTCGATTACGGTATAGCGACCCTCGATCCGTTCAATAGCTGGCAGACGCCCCGGTGTAAAATCCGGCAGTACATCTCCAATCGCTTGACCAAATTCATTTGTTCTCATAAGATATCCTGTCCTACTGCTTTTTCGACATTATCGCGAATGCGTTGCTGTCCCAGTCCTGTAGTCCCTCTATGGGTCGGGATAAGGATCAGAGCCGGTGTCAACTGCTGGTCATAATAAGCCACTGTATCAGGAATAGCCTGAGCCATATCTTCTGTCAGGTAGATAATCCCGAAGTTTTCCCGACTGAGTTTTCGCAAGGTATTGATCGCTTCTTGCGGCTCTGTGACCGGATAGGTTTGAAAGCCAATCAGGCGAAAAGGAAGGATGGCGTCCCGATTGCCCACAACTGCGATCTTATAGGTCTGTTTGTCCATAAATCGGTCTCATCCTTTCTTTGATATCTGCTAGCGGAAAACCATTGTCCAAACCAGAGAGGACCAAACGAAGATTGGTCACTTCTAACTCTTTTCCGTAAAGATAACGAACAAGGGGTAGAGGTCCATCCACTTCAAAACGACCAGCATCTAGAAGATGGAACTTGACCAAACTTTCTAAATACTCCAACTCTACGGCCTTTAGTTGACCGGTGCGCATTTTTTCTTCGTAAGTGTCTAAGGCCAGATCGTAGTCCAGCGGATTGACTTGATAAAACCAGGTCAACCATTGACCAGATTCTAGTAAGTCGATCACCTGATGGGCACTGAGGCTTCCCTCGTCTGAGAGCAATTGGTGCATAAAACTATGCGGTTTTTGCTGGTCCAAGGCCCGCTTGACCGTAATGGCATTGTAAAAGTCAATGGTCACATCTACCAACTGCTTGAGAAGCGGATGATCTAGGTGGTCTCTTAAGTACCTCAGGTGTTTAAAATAGGCTAAATCCATCCCGATTTCAAGTACCCGCAAGTCCTGATAGTCTTGGAATTCTTGCCAGGTTGCAGCCACTTCTTGAGCCATAAAGGCTGGACAATGCTCCGCAGAAAAAGTCGCCACCAAATGTTCGAGCACATCGAGAGAATAAGGTCCAATCGGGACCAATAAGTGTCCCAACTTACGCTCAGTCGCCTTGTGTTTCAGATAAACCTTGAGATTGTGATAGGTGTATTTCAGGGTAAAGATGCTGACCAAGTCCGACTGAGGGGTCACCTCAAAAGCCCATTGGTATTCTGCCAACAAGGCTGCCATCAGGCGCTCTTCAAGGGTTGCTATATCCTTGATCTCGTGGCTATCTAGAGCATAGGGCGTTCCTTGTAACAAGCCTTCTCGGCTCTCGCTGGAGTCACTTGCAAGCAACTGCTCAAATTGACTAGGACTGATAAAACTAGCCTCACGTACACTGATTCCTGTGTTGACTTGAGAATAGGTCCGTTCGCTCATCGCAACCTCCTAGTTCTCTTCATCGGTGAAAATGCTGGCTGCCATCTGGTAGCTTTCTTGCTCCCAAATGGAATCCACCAAATCACGGTAGAGATAGTTGTCATCAATCTTCCCGACCGACAAGACAAAACCGGCTTGAGTTGGGATCGTCTCGTCTGCAACTGTCACATTCGGATGAGTTTGCTTCCATTTCTCGAGGGCTACTGGATCAAATTTAGCAACGCTCGTCGCTCCAAAAGTCAGGGTCACATCTTGCCCCTGATAGCGATCTAAAACTGCATCTACAAACTGCACTTCCTTTTCAAGAGGCCAAGCTGCCATTGCTTCATAAGCATCTGCAAAGAGATCCTTTAAGACTCGTTGCTTGGTGACCAGGGTTGATTGGCGTTTTTTATTTTCGATCTGTTGGGTTTCACGTTGCAATTGACGTTGAATCCGCTTGAGCTGCTCGGAGCGTTGATTGAGTTTGTCTTGGATCAAACGCTCTTCTTGCGCAGTCTCTTCTTTTAAGATGGTTTCCTTGGCTTCTTCTAAGAGTTTGCGCCCTTTTTCATGGGCTTGGGCCAAGATCGAATCCTTTAATTGGGTTTGTTCATCCATATCGTTTTTTCTCCTATTGCATGCGTCTTGTGTTTTTCGTCTCTCTAGACGAATCCATCAAAGCTAGCTCTTAGCCGACGCGTAGGGTCAATAGGAAGGACACAACGAAAGCCAAGATGGCATAGGTTTCAACCATGGCCGCAAGGATAACCCCTTTCATCATGTCTTCAGGGCGTTTTGCCAAGATTTGCATCCCTGCTGTCGCAACATTTCCTTGGTGTTTCGCTGAGAAATAACCAACGATCGCAACTGGCAGAGCTGTAAAGAAGTAAGCAACCCCTGTTTCAAGTGGCATATCTGGTTTAATTTGCAACCAGATCAAGATCCCAATAACGAAACCATACAAACCTTGTGTACCTGGCAACAATTGCAAAATCAAGGCTTGGGCAAATTTTTCAGGTTGTTCTTTCAAGAGCGCTGCTGCTGCTTGACCTGTTTTACCAACCCCAAGGGCAGATCCCATACCGCTGAGAGCGACAGCGATCGCCACACCAAATGCTGCAAAGAAGGCGCCCCCATGGGCTGAAAAATATGATGCTAAAGATTCCATGATATACTCCTATTTTTTAAAAGATAATACTTATTTTTTTGTTTTAATATAACGTTCAGAAGGTTTGAGAGGACGAAATGGCTTGCCTCCTCCTTCGTAGAATTTACCGAAGAACTCCACAAAGATCAAGCGGGCTCCATGCACGTAACCTGACAAGAAGGACAGGAACATATTAATAGCATGAAGGACTATAAAGAGGACCAAGCCTACCGTAAACCGTCCCAGCGGTGGAAAGAGATTGACAATGAGGTTGAAAGCTGAACCGATACTGGCACCAGATAATCCCAAGGCCATCAAACGGGTGAAGCTGACCAAGTCTCCGACGTACCCACTGACATTGTAGAGGTTAAAGAGACCAGACGCTAAACCGGACAGCTTCTTGGCACTGACAATGGAAACAATCAAGATCCCAATCGCATTGAGAATAGCCAGCCATTTCCCAATCGGAACCAGGAAGCTCATTCCTGGCAAGATATTGCCAACTGCTAGAAGCATCAAGCCAAGTAGGATCAAGACCCAAGCAAAGCCAGCATTATAGGCTTCCGTGTAATCTTTGAGGCGGACATTTTTCATCCCTCCTAGGAAGAGACCGACCAAAACCGTGATGAAACCAAAGACAACCGATAGGATCAGGATGGTCATAGCGTTGCTGGTCGTACTGATCAGGGCAAAGGGCATTTCAAATCCGAAGAAAGAGCCATAGACCACTCCCCAAAGGGCCACTGAAATTCCGAGGAGACTGAAGAATCGAAGATTCTTTGCCGTACCAGACTTCAGCTTGAAGGCTTTAAGAGCAAACCCTGTCGCCAGTGTTAGCAAGAGTCCATAACCGATATCGGCGACCATCATACCAAAGAAAACAAAGTAGAAGAGAGACACAATTGGTGTCGGATCTTTCTCGTAATACTTAGGCAGGGCATACATCTCTGTCACCAACTCAAAGGGCTCTACTAAAGCACTGTTTCGTAACTGGATGGGAACGTCCTCCCAATCTTTTTCCGTGACATCGCGTGTCTCTAGTAAGACGCGAGAGCCAAAATTTTGTTGTAAGAAGTCTCGTAACGATGCCACTTGAGACTTTTCAATCCAACCCTCTAAGGCTACTAAGCTTTGTGTGCTGGCTAGAAGTGACTTGGCTTCCTCACGAGCTCCCAAGCTCAACAAGTAATCCATCTGATACTTGAGTTGATCCAATTCCTTCTGCGAGTTTTGCAAATCTGCTAGTGTAGAAGCCACCACAGCTTCTTGCTCTTTGATTTCCCCTGCTAGCTGATCCAAGTAAGCAGCTGGAAGTTGCTCTCCTTCATAGTCCAATTCTTTGAAACCATGTTCTTCCAGAAGCTCCTGAACAGCCATACGGTCTCCCGAACGATACAAGATGACATAGCCGTGTTCAGTTTCAGAGGTGAAGACTTCTTCTAATTCCAGTTCAGGGTGAGCTTTTAAGGAAGAGCGAACAGCATCTGTATCGCTATTAGGGATCGTCCCAATCAAGCCATGCACATAGTGAAACCTGGCTAGAGCGGTTGGTGTGAGCTCTAAAGGCCGCCATTTTTCTAAGCGCTCGATCTCTCCCTTTGCATCCGCAATCTTTTGTCGGGCCTTGTCTAACACGCGCAATTGGCGTTTCAATTTGGTTAACAATAGCTCTTCGTCTCGAATCATTCCGTGGGCCTGCAGATCATCAAAGGACAAGCTTAAGGGTTCTTCCTTCAGGGCTTGCATAGCCTTTTTCTCAGGCATATAAGGCTCCAGGGTCTGAATCATTTTTTCAACTTGTTCTTGACGTTTTTGCAGCTCTACCAGGGCCTGGCGATTATCCTCTGTCAAGGGTTGAGACAAGGTAGACGCCTCAAAGGCTGCCTGCCACTCTTCATTTTCACTGAGATCATAAATCTGGACTTTTGCTTCAGCCTGCAAGGCTAGTAGTAGGCTGTCCAAGTCATCCTTAGCCAAGATGAGAGACAGCTTTTGCATCTGACTAACGGCCATAGCTTGCTACCACCTTTTCTACAATGGCTTCAACCAAACCAGCTCGCTTATCGGTCATCGCTTGTTGTACCTTGGCATCATTGCGAGCAACCGTCTCCTCCAGGTCTTTCGTTAAACGGACAAGTCTTTCTTTGGCAGTGGTTTCAGCCTCTGCGACCAATTGCTTGGTTTCGTCATCGTAATGCTGTGCCACTGTTGCAAGCCGATCGCGGGATTCTTTTTGAATTTGCTCGACTTGATCTTCATAGCTGGCGATCACTCCTTGAGCAGCCTGCTCGATCTCTTGCATCATTTCAAGTGTTGCATTCGACATCGTCACACCTCCTTATCTCACCATTATTCTTCGAACAACAGTACAATTATCTTAAATTATACCACAATTCATATCGTTTGTTCAGGCTAACTCGAGAATGTTCAGAAAATCATGAATAAGCACCACGGTTGTTCTTTCAACATTGGTAGCGTTCTCTTCTTTTCTCATATCCTGTTCCTAGTTTCAGTATTTCTTGATTTCTTTTACTTGAATAAAGCGGTTACCCATGTTATAATGTGTAATATATTATAGGAGCATCCTATTATTTCATTTTGCGAGGAAGGAGGATTGCTGTGAAACAAGATCAAGATTTACGCGCCATTATCGCCAGACATGAAGCTGAGTTAACAGATATGGAACGCGACATCGCCCAATACTTTTTATCGTCAGAAGCGCGACAGCATTCCCTGTCTTCTTCTCGTGTAACCGAATTACTTCATGTTTCAAAGGCAGCTTTGACGCGTTTCTCTCAAAAATGCGGTTTCTCTGGCTATCGGGAGTTTGTTTATCATTTTAATGAAGAAACCAAGAATCAAAAACAAGTGCAAGATCATGACGAACTGACTCTCAGTGTTTTGCAACGCTACCACCATGTCAATAACGTTACTGAAAGCCTGGTAAAAGATTCCCAATTGGATCGGGTGGCGGAGCTGATCGACCAAGCGGACCGAGTCTACTTCTTTGGAATCGGTAGTTCTGGTTTAGTCGCTAGAGAAATGAAATTGCGCTTGATGCGATTAGGTGTCGTATGTGAAGCTCTGACAGATCAAGATGGCTTTGCCTGGACGACTAGCATTCTCGATTCCTCTTGTCTGGTCATCGGCTTCTCACTATCAGGAAGTACGAGCTCTATTACAGACAGTCTCCTAAATGCCAAGGAAAAAGGGGCCAAGACGATTCTTATAACTTCTAACCCCGCTGCGATCCACCAAGGATTTACAGAGGTATTGCCTGCTGCAGCCCTTCCTAGCAACACCTATATCGATCGAATCTCTGCTATTTTTCCTCTCCTCATTGTTGTGGATTTGGTCTATGCCCATTTCCTCAGTAAAAACCGAGAACAAAAAGAAGTTGTCTTTAATAGCTACTGGGAAAACAAAAAACTCTCTAGTCAACGCTCACGAAAATCTTAATATGGTCTCCCTATTTAAAAAACCATGGAGCTTGGGACTTCTCTCATCCTTCATGGTTTTTATAATGAAGCAAAAACAAGTCGCACAGGCGACTTGTTTTATGTTTCATGTTTTTGTCTAAAGTTATAATAAGCTCCCAACATACCCGCAGCATTTTGATGATGGGCAAATTCCAAACGGATTTTATCGGCTAGACTAGGAACGAGTTCGGCACACAGAGCTTGATAGATTTTTGGCTTGAGGATGGCTTCCTGGGCCATAACCCCCCCTCCAAGAACGATGACCTCTGGATTGACCACGTAGGCAATATTCGCTAATCCTTTTCCGAGATAGGCCACCATCCGATCAATTCCTGCCATACAGATCTTATCTCCTTCTGTTGCCTGTTTGAAAATACGGCGACCATTCCACTGGTCTGCAGGATCGCCATGGCACTCTGCCACATACTCGACCAAAGCAGTCGTAGAAGCTAAATCCTGAAAGGCACCATCTGGCAAATGAAGATAGCCAACTTCACAGGCTGAATTGCTAAAGCCATGAAAGACTTGACCATCCAGCAAAAGGCAACCGCCAATCCCTGTTCCAATTGTCAAGCAAACAGCATTGTTCGATCCTTTTGCATGCCCTGTGGTAACTTCTGCGAGACCAGCACAATTGACATCATTTTCAATTTCACAAGGGACTTGAAAGGTCTCCTCAATTTCCTTTTTGAATTGAGTTCCGGCATAGTTGGGAATTTGTGGTCCGGCATAAAAGATTTCCCCTTTATCCGGATCGACCATCCCAGCTGAGGAAATCGCGACCCCTGCCAAGGGATGCTTCTTCAAATAACGGGCTACGATTTCCTTCGTTGTCTTCAGAATGTGAGGTCCTCCTTTTGGGGCCTCTGTTGGCATTTCATGGGTCTCTAAGAGTTGCCCTTCTGCATCGGCTAGACCATATTTGATACTCGTTCCGCCGATATCAATTACAACATATGGATTCATCTAGACCTCCTTTGTTCAAAGGAATCTGTCTTTTGTGTCCTTAATGAGTTGAGCAGCACGTTGGATCACTTCTTGATCCGCTTCTACTACTGCCGTCAAAGGGGAACGAACAGATCCTAATTCCAACCCTTCGTTGATCCGCAATACTTCCTTGATGACTCCATACATGTTTCCATGAGCAGAAGTCAAGACTCCGATAATGTCATTGATGGCAAACTGCAAGTCACGTGCCACTTCCAACTCCTTGTCCGCAATCAATTGATTGAGTTTCAAGAAGAGCTCTGGCATGGCACCATAAGTGCCACCGATCCCAGCACGCGCGCCCATGAGACGGCCACCCAAGAATTGTTCGTCCGGACCATTGAAGACGATATGGTCTTCACCACCTAAAGAAGCAAAGGTCTGAATATCCTGCACTGGCATCGAAGAGTTTTTCACTCCAATCACCCGTGGATTTTTCAACATTTCTTTGTAAAGACTCGGTGTCAAAGCCACCCCTGCCAATTGCGGGATATTGTAGATGACAAAGTCTGTGTTTGGTGCTGCTGCACTGATTTCATTCCAGTAGTGGGCCACACTATATTCTGGCAAGCGGAAATAGATCGGCGGAATAGCCGCAATAGCATCTACTCCCAGCTCCTCTGCATGTCGTGCCAATTCTACACTATCCTTGGTGTTGTTGCAGGCTACATGAGCGATGATGGTTAATTTCCCTTTAGCCACTGCCATGACTTCTTCCAAGACTAGCTTGCGATCGGCCACGCTCTGGTAGATACATTCGCCGGAAGATCCGTTGACATACAAGCCCTGCACACCTTTCGCGATAAAATATTCTACGAGAGCACGTACCCGCTCCGGGCTAATTTCTCCTTGGTCATCATAGCAGGCATAAAAAGCAGGGATGACTCCTTCATATTTTTTTAAATCTGACATTTTTTCTCCTTTTGTCACTATTGAATTCATTTTATTCTTGGTAATGGGCAAAAATCTTTTCCATTAATCCTACTTGTGCAAAAGCCAAGCTTGAAAAGCCGAACAAGAAAAAGATCATGAGGCCCAAT
>CAUTRO010000013.1:0-12224 GCA_963540685.1 uncultured Streptococcus sp. | reverse complement strand
ACGCAAATCATTTTGGGCAGTTCCCAAAATATCCGATACCCCATTTAATTGCTGCTGAATCTGTTTTTTCTCTAACTCAAGGGCTTGTGCTGCCACTCCAGATAAAATCATATTTGCTGCAAACAACTCCTGACTAACTGTGTCATGGAGATCGCGGGCTATCCGCTTGCGCTCAGTTTCTACGATTTCTTCTTCATTCCGCATGACACGATTTTCACTTCTCTGTAAATTTTCTTCTAGCCGATGCAATTTGCTATCCAATAAATCCAGCTGTTGGTTCAGTTCTTTAGGAGTGATCTCTTTTTGCTGGGAGCCATTCATAATAGCTTCCACCTTTTGTTGTACGGCATGAACTGTCACAAATTGCGTGATCTTTATAATCAAGAGAACTAAAGCCGTTAATGCAAGCGTCAAGCTAAACACTAAAAATAGGAATGATTGAAGCAAGGATAAATCTGATACAAGCTTGCTCCACTGAAAACCAACAAAATGAAAAATGGTATGACAAATAACGGCAACAACCATTAAGGAATAGAAGTACAATAGGATATAATCTAGCTTCTTCATACGCGCATCACCTCTACATCCCCAACAATACCAGCTATGACAATTTTGATAGAGCGATGGGACCTCCGATAATGTGCCGTTTCAATATCTAACGTTTCATTCCTCATTTTCCGGACAGGTAAATCTAAAAATTTTAGATCTCCATAGAGGGTGTTAATTTGTAAATGCAACTCCAAATCAATCGGTAAGATAATTTTTGTATTTCCAAAACCTTTGCGAATAATGATGACATTGTCCCAATCGCAAATCGCAACCTCTTCCAAATGAAGAGTGTCATTTCCAAAAACTCGGAGCATACTCAGATCTCGATAACCTCTACTTTGCTTTGAAAAATGATGCAAATCACCTATCCATCGTGTTTTTTCCTGACGAATTTCTATATCCTCTTCGACATCAAGCACCACAGCTTCATTTTCCTTATACATATAAGGGTAGGCGATCAACAAACCATATATGACCGCAAATAAAATGGCCGCAATCACAAAAGGATTCAGCATCACGATAAAAAACAGGAGGACACTCAGTGAGATTAATAGAAAATTTGCTTTTTGTTTACCAAAATAGTAATACAAAAGGAGCAAAAAGAGCACCATCAAAACAATAAATCTGGAGAAATCGACTGATAAAATGGTTATAGCTGCTAGCGTTAATAAAATGGCTTCAACGAAAATAAAGATTTGTATTTTCCACATAGTCTACCTCATCTTTTCCTATTTTATCAAATTTTTCTTCATTTGACTTCCGTCTGTAGTTGGAGAATCCCAAGAGATCAAAAAACACCCAAAAGATAAAATCCTTTAGGTGTCCTCTCCTCTATTCATCCGCTAGTGATAGTCTAGAGGCATTATTTATACATAAAAGCCCAGTAATAGTAACCATCTCCATTTACAACTGCTGCTACCGCACCTTCTGTCGCATTTGGATCGAGCATTAATTCTCTCAAACCACTATTATACCATTTCGTAGCAACTGTTGCTGCATCTTCTTCACGACGAGCTACGAAGCCTGTGCTATCATACTGGCGTGAAATTTGGTTAGCTTTTGGCAAAGCGAGTGAGTTGTAGACATCCTCAGACCAAGCCAATTCTTTCATGCCCTGTGCTTTTCTCAATTGATTGATTTTTGCAAAAACTTCTTTAGCTTTTTCTAAGTAGACATAGTTTGTGTCGTCTGTTGCTTCTACACGATAAACGAATTTCACATAACCAAATTCAGCATCCTTGTATTCTTTTTCGTCAACACCACTCTACAAATTGGCAATCAAAACATAGTCTTTTGCCCATGGGTTTTCTTTTGATTGCCCAAAGAGTTCCGAATCTTCAATTTCCCACTCTACTTTAGTATCCCATCCAGCATTATCAATAAATTTAGGATTCTTTGTTTAATTTGTATCTGTTGAACTACTGCTAGAGGTTTCGGTATCCGATCGTTCTGCAGAAGAGGAACTAGATGTTTCTGAACTTGAGGAGGCTTTTGTACTACTTGATGGTTCCGTTTTTGGTTCGTACACAGTCAAGACAATGCGAGTCTTTTTAATATCAATACTTGATTGAGCTTCTGGAGTCTGACTCACAATTTGACCTGATAAGGCTTCTACTCCAGCCGGAAGATGCGATGTGGTCTTGCGTTCAATATTTGCTTCCTTCACCCCATAGATCTGAACGAGATTAGAGACAGCAAACTCATAAGAAGAACCGATATAACTTGGTAACTCGATAGAATTACTTTCCTTAGATACTTTTAGAACAACCTTCGTATTAGAAGTCAAATCATATTTTTGACCAGCGATAGGAGATTGCTCAATAACGATTCCTGGTTCTACTTCATTGGTCTCTACTTCTTCAACCGAAATAAGCTTGCTAGAAAGCTTATAGTTGGTTTTCAGATCATTTTCTGCATCTTCTATAGACATACCAGTATAGTCTGGCATTTCAAAGGTGCTTGGTCCTTTCGAGACAACCAAATCAATCTTGCTGTTTTCCTTTTTCTGAGCTCCTGCATTTGGATTGGTACGAATGACATAGCCTTCCGCTACCGAATCACTATACTCTTCTTTTTCTTCACCAACTTGAAGGTCTTGCCCCTCAATAACCGCCCTTGCTTCAGCAATAGTCTTGCCAGAAACATCTGGAACCGTTTTATTGGCTGGGCTCATATACAACAAGAAGGTAAAGGCTGCAAGTACTAGGGCAATGGCAACAAATAAAACCTTATAGCGCGTTCGCAAGCGTCTTCTTGGTTTTTTACTTGGTACCATTGTCTGCTGGTCAGATAAAGGACGATTAGGATCTACCGAACTAATTTCACTGCGCACTTCAGAGATTGGAACAGGAGCTGTCTTTGGAGTTGGAGTCACTTTCGGTAGAGTTTTCGTATCAGCTTTTGCTTGATCTTCGAAAACTAGTTTCTTCTCATTTCTTCTCTCAAAGGACAAGCAACTTGAAAGATCCACATACATCTCTGCAACTGACTTATACCGATCCGTCAGCTTCTTAGCTGTTGCTTTAATGACCACATTTTCTAATGCTTGCGGTACGTTCTTATTTTCCTCACGAATAGAGGGAAGAGGTTTTTGAAAATGTTGCAAAGCAATGGTAACCGCACTATCTCCATCGTATGGAATATGCCCTGTCAGCATCTCATAGAAAATAATTCCCATTGCGTAAATGTCACTTTGAACGGTTGCTTTAGACCCCCGTGCTTGCTCTGGTGACAAATAATGAACCGATCCCAACATAGAGTTGGTCTGGGTCAAACTCGTCTCTGCAAAAGCTACCGCAATTCCAAAGTCTGAAACTTTTGCCGTTCCATCTGGAGTCAAGAGGACATTCTGTGGTTTTAAATCTCTGTGAATGATGCCACGCGTATGGGCAAGACGCATCGCTAAGAGAATTTGACCCATCAAACGAACTGCTTCTTCATTTGATAAAGGTGCATTTTCTTTGATGTAGCGTTTCAAATCTAAACCTGCAACATATTCCATTGCTAGGTATTGCTGTCCTTCTTCTTCGCCAATGTCTGTAATCCGAACGATATTTGGATGATCCAACTCCGCCATCGCTTTCGCTTCACGCTGAAAACGTGCAACTGCAATGGGATCCGTCTGGTAATTCGTACGCAGTACCTTGACTGCAACTTCTTCACCATCTAAAATCAGATCACGAGCCAGATAAACATCTGCCATCCCACCGCGTCCAATTTGTTGGATGATTTTATATCGTCCGGCAAAAATTTTGCCGATTTGAATCATGCTGCGTCCTCCTCAGAAAAGTGGAGCAATACAACGGTGATATTATCCAAGCCTCCAGCATTGTTAGCAAAACGAATCAAGGTTTGAGCTTTTTCTTCTAGCGAAACATCACTCAAGACAATGTCTCTGATCTCATCAGGGCCAATCATATTCGTTAAACCATCACTATTGATCAAAATATAATCATCTGCTTCAACGGTCACCAAACCATAATCTGGCTCTAACTCATCTTTTTGACCAATAGACTGGGTGATGATGTTGCGCTGAGGATGATGGGCTGCTTCTTCCTCTGTAATTTGACCAGCTCGTAAAAGAGCATTTACAAGAGAATGATCACTAGTCAACTGCTGGTACTCACCCTGACGAATGAGACCAATCCGCGAGTCTCCAACATGGGCATAAATCACTTGTCCTTCTACAAAAGCCAGGGCTTCCAGTGTTGTTCCCATTCCTTTATGTTCATCATCTTGACCTGCTAAATGAATCTGACGGTTCACAGCCTCTAAATTTTCTGAAAACCATTCCCGTACTTGATTCACTGTCCCGATTTCAGAAGAAACCCAGGCTGCACCTAGGGCTGTGACTGCCATTTCACTAGCAATATTTCCAGCACGGTGTCCCCCCATACCATCAGCAAGAAAAATCATGGATTTTCCTGCTTTGTTTTTATATTGATTTGCATAGTCTTGGTTATTTGTCCGTCTTTGACCTACATCGGTTAAGATCGTCATATCCATACTGTCAGTTTCCTCCTGATACTATGACATTCTCTTAAAACGACTGATAAAGAAGCCATCGCTTCCATATAATTCAGGTGTAATAAGGATACAATCATTCTTGAGAATATCTTTTCTTTCGTGCTTCAATGGAACCAGTTCGAAATTTGGATGGTGTTTCAAAAATTGGTCCACCACTTCAAAATTTTCTTTCCCCATAATTGTACACGTACTGTATACTATTATACCACCTTTACGCACACTTTGACAAACACTATCCAGAATTGCCAATTGAATCGCTTGTAAAGAAGCAAAATCTGCACTCTCTTTATTATACTTGATATCGGGCTTTCTCCGTATCAAACCTATCCCTGAACAAGGGGCATCTACCAATATCTTATCGAATGCATCAGGGCCAAATGTTTCAAAGACTTTTGTCGCATCTAACTTCTTTGTCAAAATTTTGTCTGCAACATGAAGGCGATGAGCATTTTCTTGAATCAATTTTAGTTTGTGATCATAGAGATCCAAGGCCGTGACTTTTCCAGTTGTGAGATAAGAAGCTAGGTGAGTCGTCTTCCCTCCCGGCGCTGCACAGGCATCTAGAACCCTCTCATCTCCTTGCAAATCCAAAGCGGGCGCGACCAATTGGCTGGATTCATCCTGAATGATGATGCGTCCTTCTCTAAATAAAGAGTGGCCTGCAAAATGCCCTTGATCTTTCACGAGCGCTGAAGTTGCTATGAGGGATTCGTTTGCTTCCAACATCTGGGCGAGTTGTTCTTTCTCACTTAGATCAATGACGCGAATGCTCGATTTATTACGCTGGTATAAACTCTCAAAAATAGCCTGAGCCCGTTCTTCACCATATTCTTCAACCAACTCTTTGACCAACCAGACGGGTAGGGAGTACTGTACCGAATAGCGCTTGTTCTTGCGCTTAATGGTTTCAATAGCTGGCAACCCCTCGCGGATCAGCTTTCTGAGAATGGCATTGACAAATTTTTCACTACCCTCTTTACGACTTTTTGCGATCCGGACAGCTTCATTGACGACGGCATGGTCGGGAATGCGATCCAAATAGACAAGTTGATAAAGACTCATCATCAAAAGATAATAGAGCCACTGATCCAACTTCGTTCGGTCCTCGATCACGTGGGCAAGATACCATTCAAGCGTTATTTTTCGTGCGACGGTACCGTACACAACCTCTGTCACAAAGCTTTTATCCTTATCTGAAAGAAGAGATTGTTCTAGCGCTTGATTCAGGGCAATGTTGGAATAGGCTCCGTGTTCAAAGACCTCTTCTAAAACACGAACAATCTGTTCACGCGCATTCATTTGTTTAACTTCCAAAGCGATCTCCTACTTGTAATTGACGACCCGCGCCATTTAAAAAGTCTGTAATGGACATTTTAGGCTTTCCTGCTGGCTGCACAACTTTGAGGGATAGCGCACCTTCTTCTGTAGCGACTACCAACTCTTTTTTCGTCATACGAATGACCTGACCTGGATTTCCGTCTCCATCACATGGCTCTGCTACATAGATTTTAAACCGCTGGCCATTTAGCATGGTATGAGCGACTGGCCAAGGATTCATCCCTCGGATCTGGTTAAAGACTTGTCTGTTGGTTTTGGTCCACTCCAAAACTTCTTCTTCCGGCAAAATATTTGGTGAAAATGTGACCAAACTAGGATCTTGTGGCCTTGGCTGGATCTCGCCTGCTAGGTAATCTGGCAAAGTATCTAGGAGTAGATCCCGTCCAAGGACAGCCAATTTTTCAAACAAGGTTCCCACATTGTCCTCATCTAAAATAGGGAGAGAACGAGCGGCAATCATGTCTCCAGCATCCATTTCCTTGACCATTTCCATAATTGTAACCCCAGCTTCTTCATCGCCATTGATCAAAGCATAATGAATCGGCGCACCACCTCTATATTTAGGCAACAAAGAAGCGTGGACATTCACAGCGAACTGAAAGTTTTCTAATAATTTTGTAGGTAAAAATTGTCCAAAAGCAGCGGTCACAATTCCATCCGCATTCAAGGATAGGAGAGTTTCCATTTCTGGACTACCTGATAATTTCTCAGGTTGCAGAACTGGTAATTGGTGCTCCAAAGCTACTTGCTTCACTGGAGTCATTCGAATTTCTTTTTTACGACCTACTTTGCGGTCTGGTTGGGTCACTACTGCCAGAATTTCATAACGAGAATCTGCTAACAATCCCTTTAAAACAGCCGCTGAAAAATCAGGTGTTCCCATAAAAATTAATTTTGTCATTTTTCTTCCTTACATAAAACTTTGAGGTTCATTATCAATACTAACTCGTAAATCTTGGTTGCCTTTTTCTTGCGTAAATTCCAAAATTTGATTCAATACCTGTGTTATGCCTTCTTCAAAACGATACTTCACAATGATTTGATAATGATACAAATTATGTGTACGCGCAATTGGTTTAGGAGTTGGTCCTAAAATTTGGACCTGATCGGATAAGCCAGAATGGAGAATTTCCATGACCTGATGTGACTTCTTCATCACAATTTCCTCACTCTTATGCGATAGGTTCAACCCAACTGTGAAGTAATAAGGCGTATAGCCCAGCTGCCGACGAATCTGCATTTCATAGGCAAAAAAAGCTTCATAATCTTGGTCTTTGGCAAATCGAATCGCATAATGATTGGGGTTGTAGCTCTGAATGATAACCTCTCCTTCTTTCTCTGCTCGTCCTGCCCTTCCTGCCACCTGAGTCAAGAGTTGAAAGGTTCTCTCTGAGGATCGATAATCTGGCAAATTTAAAGAAGTATCCGCGTTCAAAACACCCACCAAGGTCACATTGGGAAAATCTAGGCCTTTCGCAATCATTTGGGTCCCTAACAAAATATCTGCTTCTCCATTTCCAAATGCTTCCAATATGGAGGCATGACTCCCTTTTTTTCGGGTGGTGTCGACGTCCATACGCAAGATTTTAGCTTCAGGAAAAATCTCTTGCAACTCATCATAAGCTTTTTGTGTACCTGTCCCATAATAACGAATGGAACTACTTTGGCAATTTGGACATTGCCGAGGAATTGCCTTGCTATAGCCACAATAATGACAGTTCATGGTTTTGGTATCCATGTGAAGCGTCAGAGAAATATCGCAGTTAGGACACGTATCCACTGTTCCACACTCGCGACACATGACAAAGCTGGAATAGCCACGACGGTTCAACATCAAGACCACTTGCTCCTTCTTTTTCAAGCGATCAGAAATAGCTTCCACTAAGACAGGAGTGAAGTTACCAGCTTCATTTTGACCAATATAATCACGGAAATCAACAACTTTCACTGTTGGAATTTTGGCTGCCGGATTGGCCCTCTGAGTTAGATGAAGTAATTCATAAACCCCTTTTGTGGCACGAGCCCGCGATTCCAAACTTGGGGTGGCAGATCCAAGAAGCAAGACCGCTTGATTGTACTGAGCTCTTAGGACTGCGACTTCCCGTGCGTGGTAGCGTGGGTTACTATCTTGTTTATAGGAAGCTTCATGCTCCTCATCAATGATGATGGCACCTATGTTTTTTAAAGGGGCAAAGATTGCCGAGCGTGCCCCCACCACAACCTTGGCTTCCCCACGTTCTACTTTTCGCCATTGGTCGTACTTCTCACCATTTGATAAGCCCGAGTGTAAAATCGCTACTTCTTGACCAAAACGAGAGATAAAACGCTCTGTCATCTGCGGAGTGAGAGAAATCTCAGGAACCAACATAATAGCCGTCTTCCCTTTATTTAGAACTTCCTGAATAATCTGTAGATAGACCTCCGTTTTCCCGCTTCCGGTCACTCCCTCTAATAAAAAAGGTTTCGATTCTTTTCCAATTTGAGAAACGACTGTCTCTACAGCCTTCGATTGCTCTGTATTTAGGACTAAGGCTTGGGTTTGTTCTTTTCTTTCATAGTAAGCAGCTGCCCGGTTGACTTCTCGTTCTGTAATCTCTAAAACACCTTGATCAATAAAATAAGCCACTACTTCCCGTGAAAAGTCTTGATACAAGCCTGCTAAAGGTTGCTCATCTTGCTCTAATAGCAAGCGTTCTTTCAACGCCAGCCTTTTTTTAGCTCTCGCAGTCGGTTGAAGCTCTCTTAATCGCTCCTGGTCAACCCGATACCATTTTTCTGTTTTGATCTGTTTCTTATCTTTTGCCTGGTATTCGAGTACCAAATCTCCTTTTCTAACCAACCGCATCACTTGGGCTTGGTCAGCTGCATCGAGAGACGAAAAAGCGACTTCTGTTCTTTCACCAAAAAATTTTGCTTTGAAAGTTGGATCCAAAGAAGGTTGAGGATACAAAATCTTATCATAACTCGAATTGAGAAGAGAAGGGAGCATGGCTTTTAAAATGGTGATCTTATAGGAAAAAACACTTTTTCGTAATTGATCTGCCAACCAGAACTGCTCTTGGTTTAAGACAGGTGTGTAGTCCAAGACCTCCACAATCGCCTTCAATTCCTCACTTGTGTCCGTCTCTTCTGAAACTCCGACCACAATTCCTTGAATGAGGCGATTTCCTTTTCCAAAGGGGACATGAACTCGCATACCCGCTTCTACCATATCCTCAAATTCTGATGGAATCTGATAAGAGTAGGGTTTATCTGTCTGCATCAATGGGACATCTACGATGACTTTTGCTATCACTTTCTCACCTCCAGCCTTTATCATATGTGCCTTACTTTACCACGGCACCCTTTAAATAGCAAAAAATAAGATTGAGAAGCTCCCAACCTTAAATTTTTTCACCATCTTCTTTTTCTTTGGCAATTTGTTCCTTAATTTTGCGCTCTTCTTCTTCTTTGCGAATTCGCTCTGCTTCAATGCGTCGACGAAGCGCTTCGCGTTTTGCTTCTGGATCCGGGTGAACAACCACGTTACCTGACTCGATTTCCTCGAGTGCTTGTAATGTTGACTTAACTGATTGGAATTCTTGGGTTGGAACCGCACCACTTTCCAATTCGTGGGCGCGTTTTGCCATAAGAATGACCAATGAATATTTGGATGGTACTTTATCAAGCAACGTATCAATAGAAGGTTTTAACATCATATTTCTATACCTAGTTTCTAATTTTTTATCTCTTCACAATAGTTTGTGTTTTGGGCAACATATCCAGATAATGACCAATGACACGATCCACACGGAAATGCTCTGCTTCGATCACACGTTTAACTCGCTCAGCCGCAAGAGGAACTTCGTCATTGACAATGGCGTAATCATATTCACGCATCATGGCAATTTCTTCTTTTGCTTTCTCGATCCGTTGCGCAATCACTTCTGCACTATCCGTACCACGTCCCACCAATCGATCTTGCAATTCATCTAAATCAGGCGGTGTTAAGAAGATAAAAACTGCATCCGGTACTTTCTTCTTTACTTGGAGTGCCCCTTGAACTTCAATCTCAAGGAATACATCGATTCCCTTATCCAAAGTTTCATTGACATAGGTGAGTGGAGTCCCATAGTAATTCCCAACGTACTCGGCATACTCAAGCATTTGTCCTTGACGGATCAAATCTTCAAATTCTTCACGTGTACGGAAAAAATAGTCAACACCATCCACTTCACCTGGACGTTGCGCACGCGTTGTCATCGATACAGAGTATTGAAACTGATTATCCGAGTTTTCAAAAATCTCCCTTCTGACCGTCCCTTTTCCTACGCCTGATGGGCCAGAAAAAACGATTAATAAACCACGATCCGCCATGATATCTCCTTCAATGTCTTTCTATCTAGTGTAACAAAAAATGGGCTAATTTTCAACTGATTTTTTCCTTCAAAAAAAGCTCGAGATGCTAGATCTCAAGCTTTTCCTTTATTTTGCGTAATCTACTGCACGCAACTCTCGAATAACTGTAACTTTAATATTTCCAGGATATTCAAGATTGGACTCGATCTTCTCACGAATGTCATGAGCCAAGATGGTGACTTTATCATCCTTGATTGCCTCAGGACTAACCATAATACGGATTTCACGACCAGCTTGCAGAGCGAAACTTGTCTTAACTCCTTCAAAACTATTTGCAATTTCTTCTAGATCTTGCAAACGTTTAATGTAGCTTTCAAGTGACTCACTTCGTGCACCTGGGCGAGCTGCACTCAAGGCATCCGCTGCGGCGACAATGACTGCGATGACACTTTCTGGTTCAACGTCACCATGGTGACTGGCAATGGTATTGACAACCACCGGATGTTCCTTGTACTTACGTGCCAATTCTGTCCCAATTTCGACGTGACTTCCTTCCACCTCACGGTCAATCGCTTTCCCAATATCATGTAAGAAACCAGCACGTCGTGCCAAGGTAGCATTTTCACCCAACTCGCTGGCAATAATGCCAGAAAGCTTGGCAACTTCAATGGAGTGACGCAAGACGTTTTGACCATAAGACGTACGGAATTGCAACCGTCCCATGATTTTCATCAGATCCGGATGGAGGTTTGGCGCACCAATTTCATAGGCAGCCGCCTCACCGTATTCTCGAATACGGTTATCAATCTCTTGGCGGTTCTTCTCAACCAGCTCTTCAATGCGGGCCGGATGGATGCGACCATCTTTGAGAAGGCTCTCCATTGTCATGCGGGCGATTTCACGACGAATCGGATCAAACCCTGACAAGGTAACTACTTCAGGCGTATCATCAATAATCACATCGACACCCGTCAAGCTCTCAAAGGTACGAATATTGCGTCCTTCACGCCCAATAATCCGGCCCTTCATACTATCATCAGGCAAATGAACGGTTGAGTTTGTTTGCTCTGCAACAAAATCACCAGCCATTCGTTGCATGGCTTGTACGAGAATGTCTTTTGCAATTTTATCAGAACGTTCTTTCACTTCCAGTTCTGCTTCACGAATGCGTGATGCAATTTCTTTTGAAAGTTGATCTTCCGTCTGATTCAAAATAATGTCACGCGCTTCTCCTTGACTTAGAGCAGCGACACGTTCCAGTTCTTCCACTTTCTTGTGTTCAAGCTCTTCCAGCTGTTGTTCACGCGCATCAATGTGTTTAGTTCTATCTGTAAGACTTTGCTCTTTGTGTTCAAGAGACTGTTCTTTGCTCGTTAAAATGTCATCTTTTCGATCAAGATTGCTAGCACGTTCTGCCAAACGGCTTTCTAGTTGCTTCAATTCTTGTCGTTCTGACTTAAACTCAGCATCGACTTCTTCACGATACTTTCTGGCTTCTTCCTTTGCCTCCAAAAGTGCTTCTTTTTTAAGTGAACTCGACTCATGCTTGGCTTCTTTTAAAATTAAATCAGCTTCGCGCTCTGCTTGTCCACGTAAATTCGTTGCTTCTTGTTCAGCATTTAAAAGGGTGAGTTCCGCAGCTTCTTTTGAAGCTTTCATTTTAAGAGCAGTTCCCACATATCCAATGACTAAACCAATGACCGCGGCAAAAACACCTGTTAATACAAAATTCATGCTTTTACCCCAAATCTATTTAATTAGTTGAATTAAAAATTCTTTTACATTTTATCATAAATTACTAAAATTAACAATCTAAAAAAACAGGAAAAACCTAATATATTTTTGCCGACTCCTACCGCGTTTAGCACCCTCTTTCTTAGAGCACTTTTTCCAAAGATTCATCTACGCCCACTTTTGTTGATTCTGCTTTTTTATGCTATAATCAAGAAAAACAAAGAAGGATTGAAGTATGA
>CAUTRO010000012.1:0-12769 GCA_963540685.1 uncultured Streptococcus sp. | reverse complement strand
CGATCAGGATGGTCTTGCCTTCCTTTTTCAAGGTTTGGAGTGTCTGCATGATGATCTCTTCGCTAACAGAGTCAATCCCAGCGAAGGGCTCATCCAAGAAGATAACATCTGCTTCTTGGACCAAGCAGCGAGCGATTAGGACCCGTTGGAATTGCCCTCCCGAGAGTTGGCCAATCTGGCGATCGGCTAGATCAAGGAGATTGACAAGTTTCAAGGCATCTTCCACCTTTTGGAGATCCTCTTTGCTTTTTCTCTTGAAGATCGAAAGATGAGGATAGAGGCCCAGTGAGACACACTCCCGCACCGTGATGGGGAAGTGGAAATCAATAGCTGTCTTTTGTTCGACATAGGCCACCCGTTGAAGGACTTGGCCGAGATCTTGTTGATCGAGCAGGACCTTTCCCGAATGAGGGAGAAGTCCTAGCATGGCCTTGATAAGAGTTGATTTCCCCGCACCGTTGGGTCCAAGAATTCCTAGGATGGTTGGCCCTTGGATGGTGAGGGAAAGATCCTCCAAGGCCAGTGTTTGCTGGTAAGCAACACTGAGATGTTCAATTTGAATCATGATTTTGCTCCTTTACCATTAATATACATGAATAAAAAAATTAAGTCAAGTTAATTTTTAAAATAATTGAGATTAATTCACTTGTAATCATTGAAAAAAGTTCCTATTTTTGATAAGGTTAATAGAAAAGAATGAAAGCGAGAAGATCATGGTACGTTTACAAGATGATTTTTATGATTACGTCAATGGGAAATGGGCTGAGACAGCTGTGATTCCTGATGACAAACCGTCAACCGGTGGTTTTATGGACTTGATCCAAGATATCGAAAACTTGATGTTGGATATCACTGGAAAATGGCAACGGGGAGAAGAGCTGCCTGAAGACAGCATTCTCCAAAACTTTGTCAAATACCACAAGATGGTGGCAGATTTTGATGCACGAGAAGCTGCTGGTGTAGCTCCAGTTATGCCCTTGATCAATGAAATCAAGGCCTTATCTTCCTTCGAAGACTATACCAGCAAGTTGGGCGCCTATGAGCTGGCTGGCAAACCAAATCTCATGCCATTCAGCGTGTCACCAGACTTTATGAATGCCCAAATGAATGTCTTGTGGGGAGAAGCACCGACTCTCATCTTGCCAGATACGACCTACTATGAAGAAGGCAACGAAAAAGGTCCAGAATTACTAGCTATCTGGCGCCAAATGATGGAAAAACTCTTGGCAAAATTTGATTTCTCAGAGGCAGAAATCAAAGATATCCTGGATAAGGTCATTGCAGGGGATGCAGAATTGGCCAAATATGTCTTGTCAAACGAAGAAAAATCCGAGTACAACAAACTCTACCATCCCTATGAGTGGGAAGATTTCAAGGCCTTGGTTCCAGAATTGCCACTCGATGCCTTCTTTACAGAAGTGATCGGACAAACTCCAGATAAAATCATCGTGCCAGAAGAGCGTTTCTGGAAGGAATTCGCACCAACATTCTACACAACAGCCAACTGGGAGACCCTTCATGCTGCATTGAAACTCGGCGCAGCTCTTTCTTGGACGTCTTTCTTGACAGAAGAAATCCGTGTCCTGTCTGGTGAATACGGACGGACCATCACGGGTATTCCAGAAGCTCGTCCAAAAGAAAAAGCCGCTTTGGCCTTGGCGGAAGGGCCTTATAGCCAAGCGCTTGGACTCTGGTATGCGGGCGAAAAATTCTCACCAGAAGCAAAAGCAGACGTAGAGCATAAAGTAGCGACCATGATTGAGGTTTACAAGGAGCGCTTAGAAAAAGCATACTGGCTCGCTCCTGAAACTCGTGAAAAAGCTATTGTCAAACTCAATGTCATCACACCGCATATCGGCTACCCTGAAAAATTACCAGAAACATACGCCAAAAAGATCATCGACGAGAGCAAGACCTTGGTGGAAAATGCTCAAGCCCTTTACGAAATTTCCGTTGCCCATACTTGGAGCAAGTGGAACCAACCAGTCGATCGGAGCGAATGGCATATGCCGGCTAATATGGTCAATGCTTACTATGATCCGCAACAAAACCAAATCGTCTTCCCAGCAGCGATCTTACAGGCGCCTTTCTATGACCTTCACCAATCGTCATCAGCTAACTACGGCGGAATCGGTGCAGTCATTGCCCATGAAATTTCCCACGCCTTTGACACCAATGGTGCTTCCTTTGATGAGCACGGTAGCCTGAAAGACTGGTGGAAGCCAGAAGATTACGAAGCCTTTACTGCTCGCACGCAAAAAGTCATCGATCAATTTGAAGGCCAAGACTCATACGGCGCTAAGATTAACGGGAAATTGACTGTTTCTGAAAACGTAGCAGACCTCGGAGGAATCGCTGCAGCCCTTGAAGCCGCTAAGAAAGAAGCGGACTTCTCTGCAGAAGAATTCTTTACCAACTTTGCTCGCATCTGGCGGATGAAAGCTCGGACAGAGTACATGCAACTCCTCGCAAGTGTTGATGTCCACGCACCAGGAAAACTCCGTACCAATGTCCAATTGCCAAACTTTGACGAATTCTTTGAAACCTTTGATGTCAAAGAAGGAGATGGCATGTGGAGAAAACCAGAAGACCGCGTGATTATTTGGTAATTTAAGATACTAAGCCCGTAAAAAAAGCGAGAAGAAAATAGGAGATTGACGATGTGGGCCACGCCCACAAGTCAATCTCTCTTTTTCTCGACGCTTTTAGGGCGAGTTCAATTTCGTGATATTGATTTCGTTGATAAAAGGAAGTAGTCTCGACTTCAGTTAGGCAATTTATTGAATTTTCTCAACGCTCGTGAAAAAAACTAAAAATCCCCGAAGCCAAGTTTCAACTGACTGAAACTAGCTTTGGGGATTTTTGAATGGATTAGAAATAACAATGAATGTTATGATCTAAAAAAACTTGTTGGTAGTCATATAAATCTTCTGGATGCAGAGCCTTTATTCCTTCCATTTCATAGCGACGTCCTAAAAGTTTGTATTTGTTTTCTCCAAACTGGTGAAATGGGAGAAGTTGTACTTCATCGATGTTAAGAGAATTAAAAAGAGAAGCAAATTCTTCAGCATCATTTAGAGAGTCATTGAAATTAGGAATGACTGGAATACGTAAAACGATTGTTTTGTTTTGAGCAAAGGCGTAATGAATATTTTTAATAATCAGATGATTGTTAACACCAACGACTTTCTTATGTTTAAGTGTATTGTAATGTTTAAGATCTGTATAAATAAAATCAACATACTGAATGAGATCGACAAATTTCTCATGTTCAACAAAAGCTGTCGTTTCGATTGCAGTATGAAGTCCAACTTCTTTCGCAGCTTTTAAGATAGCTTTGGCAAATTCAAATTGAGCGAAGATTTCTCCACCGGATAGGGTGAGGCCGCCACCAGATTCTTCGTAGAAGTCGACGTCCTTTAAAACATCATCTAAGATTTCTGTAACTGTTTTTTCTTCTCCCGTGATTGTTTCCTTTTTACTAACAGCATCCAACATTTTTTCAGGATTTGCACGTTGGGATTCAGGATTGGAGCACCATGGACAACGCAAGGGACATCCTTTGAGAAATACAGTAGTTCGGATGCCAGGGCCATCATGGATACTAAAGTGTTGGATATTAAAGATAATGCCACGATTTTGTTCCATATTTTGCTCTCCTATCAATCTTGTAAGTCTATTATATATTATTTAAGAAACTATTTCAATTACGAACGAAAGTTTATTTTGTTTTGTTTTCTCTAGAAAATTTGCTAAAATAGAGAAGAGGTAAAAACAATGCAACGTTTAGATGAAATATTGAAATTAGTATCGGAGTTTGAAAAGATTGATGTTAATAGCTTGTCGGAGAAATTACAAGTCTCTAAAGTGACCATTCGAAAAGATTTGGACAAGCTAGAATCAAAAGGATTATTGCATAGAGAGCATGGCTATGCTGTTTTAAATAGTGGAGATGATATCAATGTTCGATTGTCCTTTCAATATGATACGAAGAAAAGAATAGCTAGGGAGGCTGCTAAATTAATTAAGGATAACGACACGGTATTGATTGAATCGGGATCTACTTGTGCCTTGCTAGCAGAAGAAATTTGCCAAACAAAAAAGAATGTCAAGATTGTGACAAATTCTTATTTTATTGCAGATTATATTCAGGAATATGATTCCTGTAAAATCATCCTACTTGGTGGTGAATTTCAAAAAGAATCTAGAGTGACTGTAGGTCCTCTTCTGAAAGAGTTGATTCGCTCGTTTAGAGTTCCCTTTGCTTTTGTAGGGGTTGACGGATATGATGATGAACTTGGCTTTACTGGAAAAGATATGATGCGAAGTGAAGTTGTTCAAGCTATGTCTGATGTTTCTAAAGAAGTGGTTGTCTTAACAGATTCAAGTAAATTTGGAAAGTGTGGGACCGTTAGACGATTTGCACTTTCCCAAGTTTCTAGAGTGATAACAGATAAGAATATATCTCAAGAAGCAAAGGAAAAACTTAAGGATTCTCAAACGATTTTAACCTTAGTATAAGAAGGAGAAGCCAATTGAAAGATGAACGGAAAAGTTACTTGCGAAATTAGCCTATCTATACTATGTTGAAGACAAAAGTCAATCGCAAATCGCAGCGGAAACTGGAATCTACCGTACAACTGTTAGCAGAATGCTAGCGGAGGCTAAAAAAGAGGGAGTTGTAAAAATTGAAATTGAAAATTTTGATACTCGCCTCTTCAATTTAGAAAATTATATCAAACAAAAATATGGTCTAAAAGCTATTGAGATTATACCAAATCTAGTAGATGAGCCTCGAGAAAGTCTTGAAAAGCGACTGGCACAAGCAAGTGCAATTATGCTTCGTAATTTGATTGAAGATGGAATGACAGTTGGATTTTCATGGGGGAAGTCTCTCAGATTAATGGTAGAACAAGTTGGAACTAAACGCTTGGATGGTGTCCAATTTTATCCTTTAGCTGGAGGTCCCAGTCATATTCATGCTCGCTACCATGTCAATACTCTAATCTACAGTATGGCAAGTAAATTTCATGGAGAATGTCATTTTATTAATGCAAGTGTGATTCAAGAAAATTGTGACTTAACAGAAGGAATCCTGTCCTCAAAGTATTTCGAGGATTTAAAAGATAGTTGGCGTTGCTTAGATGTTGCAGCTGTAGGGATTGGAGGGTACGCAGATAGTAAGAATCCTCAGTGGTTTGATATGCTAACAGCAAATGATTTTAAGAAATTGGAGTCAGAACATGCTGTAGGAGAAGTATGCTGTCGTTTCTTTGATCAAGAAGGAATTCCAGTTTATCCTGAATTACAGGAAAGAACAATATCTATTACATTGGAGGAATTGAGAAAGGTTCCAAACACTATATCTTTGGCGTATGGAGATCAAAAAGTAAAAGCAATTTTATCTGTTTTGAAAGCAAATTACATCAATCATTTAGTCACAGATGAAGCAACTATCCTAAAGGTTTTAGAATTAGATGGTGATCAGCAATTTAGTAAAAAATAAGGCGGCAAGGATGCAGTCCTTATTTTTTTGAATCGAAAAGCACAAATGTGCAAAAACTAAAAACAATAATCAAATGTTGTAATTTTTATTGACCGGCAAAAATATAAATGGTATATTGACAATAGAAAAAGCGCTTTCATTAGATTGACAAAGGAGTGTAGTGCACATGGAAATAATTGTTGCAGACCAAATTATTATGGGTTTAATTTTAAATGCGGGTGATGCTAAACAGCATATTTATCAAGCCTTATCATACGCTAAGGAGGGGGATTTTACATCTTCTGAAGATGAAATCTCAAAAGCAGATGCAGCATTGCTAGAAGCACATAACTTGCAAACTCAATTTTTAGCCCAGGAGGCAGGTGGGACAAAAACAGAGATCACGGCTTTGTTTGTACACTCACAAGATCATTTAATGACTTCAATCACAGAGATTAACTTGATTAAAGAAATGATTGACTTACGTAAAGAACTCTCAGCGAAACAATAAGGAGGAAAAGAAGATGAAAATTGGATTGTTTTGTGCGGCAGGATTTTCAACAGGAATGTTGGTAAATAATATGAAGGTAGCAGCTCAGGAATTAGGTATTGATGCTGAAATTGAGGCATATTCTCAAGCGAAATTAGCAGATTTTGCCCCAGAAATAGATGTCGCTTTGTTAGGGCCTCAAGTGGCTTATACTTTGGATAAATCAAAAGCGATTTGTGAGGCAAACCATATCCCTATTGCTGTCATTCCTATGGCGGATTATGGGATGTTAGATGGTAAGAAGGTACTAAATCTAGCTCTAGAATTACTAGGAGAAAAATAAGGAGGCTTCCCATGTCTAATTTTAATTCTCAGAAAATTATCGCTCCAATCATGCGTTTTGTAAACATGAAAGGAATTATTGCTCTTAAAGATGGAATGTTAGCGATCCTTCCATTAACGGTAGTTGGTAGTTTGTTTCTGATTATTGGACAATTACCATTTGAAGGCCTTAATCAGGCTATTGCCAGTGTATTTGGCGATACATGGACAGAGCCATTTATGCAAGTTTATTCAGGAACATTCGCCATCATGGGCTTAATTTCTTGCTTCTCCATTGGGTATTCTTATGCTAAAAACAGTGGAGTAGAACCCTTGCCAGCGGGAGTTTTGTCCCTGTCTTCATTCTTTATCTTGTTAAAATCTTCTTATGTACCAGCTAAGGGAGAACCGATTGGCGATGCCATTGCAAAAGTATGGTTTGGTGGTCAAGGGATTATCGGGGCCATTATTATTGGTCTGGTAGTTGGTGCAATTTATACTGTGTTTATCCAAAGACACATTGTTATAAAAATGCCAGAACAAGTACCTCAAGCCATTGCCAAACAATTTGAAGCGATGATTCCTGCTTTCGTGATTTTCTTACTATCAATGATTGTCTATATCGTATCAAAAGTAGTGACAAGTGGCGGTACCTTTATTGAAATGATTTATGATGTCATTCAGGTTCCTCTACAAGGTCTAACAGGATCACTTTACGGAGCGATTGGGATTGCTTTCTTTATTTCATTCTTGTGGTGGTTTGGTGTTCATGGCCAATCAGTTGTCAACGGTGTAGTAACAGCCTTGCTACTTTCTAACCTAGATGCCAATAAATCAATGTTGGCAGCTGGGAAGCTATCCGTTGAAAATGGTGCCCACATTGTAACTCAACAATTCTTAGATAGTTTCCTTATTTTGTCTGGATCAGGTATAACCTTTGGCTTGGTTATTGCTATGTTATTTGCTGCTAAGTCAAAACAATATAAGGCACTTGGGAAAGTTGCAGCTTTTCCTGCAATCTTCAATGTTAATGAACCCGTCGTATTTGGCTTCCCAATTGTAATGAACCCAGTGATGTTCCTTCCATTTATTATCGTTCCAATTTTAGCAGCGATAATTGTTTATACTTCAATTGCTATTGGGTTTATGCATCCATTCTCTGGTGTGACCCTTCCTTGGAGTACACCAGC
Source organism: uncultured Streptococcus sp. (assembly GCA_963540685.1). Lineage (GTDB taxonomy): Bacteria > Bacillota > Bacilli > Lactobacillales > Streptococcaceae > Streptococcus. The sequence goes on along the minus strand of CAUTRO010000012.1, from coordinate 5,283 downwards.
CATTATTTCTGGATTTATGGTTGGAGGTTGGCAAGGTGCTTTCGTTCAAGTGCTAGTTCTTGCGACCTCGACTGTCGTATATTTCCCGTTCTTCAAATTCCAAGATAATCTTGCCTATAACAATGAATTACAAGCTGAAAAATAGTGCGTTTATTAGGAATGCACAGATGTGCGACTAGAACAGAATTTATATGTATAATCCATAATTCATTGAAATTCGTAAAATTTAATGCTACTATAGTTACGAAAGAAAACAAAATAATTTCAAAAGAAAGGTTTTGAAAAAATGAAACAAGTAGAAGTAGCAAGTACAAGCATTAAAACAGAATATTTTGGAAGCCTCACTGAACGCATGAATAAGTATCGTGAAGATGTCTTAAACAAGAAGCCTTACATCGATGCTGAACGTGCTGTTCTTGCAACTAAGGCATATGATCGTTATAAGGAACAACCAAATGTTCTTAAACGTGCCTATATGTTGAAAGAGATTCTTGAAAATATGACAATCTATATTGAGGATGAATCCATGATTGCTGGAAACCAAGCGTCCTCTAATAAAGATGCTCCGATCTTCCCAGAATATACTTTAGAGTTCGTTCTGAAGGAATTGGATCTTTTTGAAAAGCGGGATGGTGACGTCTTCTATATTACGGAAGAAACGAAAGAGCAGCTCCGTAGTATCGCACCGTTCTGGGAAAATAATAACTTACGTGCAAGAGCTGGAGCTCTTCTACCTGAAGAAGTTTCTGTCTATATGGAAACAGGATTCTTCGGTATGGAAGGGAAGATGAATTCAGGAGATGCCCACTTAGCAGTCAATTATCAAAAATTATTGCAATATGGCTTGAAAGGTTTTGAAGAAAGAGCTCGCCAAGCTAAAGCAGCCCTAGATCTAACAGATCCAGCTAGCATTGATAAGTACCATTTTTACGATTCTATCTTTATCGTAGTTGATGCTGTTAAGACCTATGCTCAACGATTTGTGGAACTTGCTAAACAACTTGCTGAAACAGCAACTCCTGAACGTAAGAAGGAATTGCTTGAAATTGCAGAGATTTGCTCAAAAGTTCCATACGAGCCTGCAAGTACATTTGCAGAGGCTGTTCAGTCTGTTTGGTTTATACAATGTATTCTTCAGATTGAATCAAATGGACACTCACTTTCATATGGCCGTTTTGACCAATATATGTATCCATACGTTAAAGCTGATTTGGAAAGTGGACGGGAAACTGAAGAGAGTATTGTTGAACGCTTGACCAACCTTTGGATTAAGACTATTACAATTAACAAAGTACGTAGTCAAGCACATACCTTCTCATCTGCAGGTAGCCCGCTTTATCAAAACGTTACGATTGGTGGTCAAACGCGTGATAAGAAAGATGCCGTTAACCCATTGTCTTATTTAGTGTTGAAGTCTGTTGCTCAAACTCACCTTCCTCAACCAAACTTAACTGTTCGTTACCATGCTGGTTTGGATGCCCGCTTCATGAACGAATGTATTGAAGTTATGAAGCTCGGATTCGGTATGCCTGCTTTCAATAATGATGAGATCATTATTCCATCCTTTATTTCAAAAGGTGTTCTTGAAGAAGATGCTTATGATTACAGTGCAATTGGTTGTGTAGAAACAGCTGTTCCAGGTAAATGGGGATATCGCTGTACAGGTATGAGTTATATGAACTTCCCTAAAGTTTTGCTTATCACGATGAATGACGGAATCGATCCTGCTTCTGGCAAGCGCTTTGCACCAAGCTTTGGTCATTTTAAAGACATGAAGAGCTTCGATGAATTGCAGACTGCTTGGGACAAGACTTTGCGCCACTTAACCCGCATGAGTGTGATCGTAGAAAACTCGATCGACCTATCTCTTGAAAGAGAAGTGCCAGATATCCTCTGTTCAGCTTTGACAGATGACTGTATCGGACGTGGAAAACACCTAAAAGAAGGTGGAGCTGTCTACGATTATATTTCTGGTCTACAAGTGGGTATTGCAAACTTATCCGATTCACTTGCAGCAATCAAGAAATTGGTATTTGAAGAAGGGCGCTTAACGCCACAAGAGCTATGGCATGCTCTGGAAACCGATTACGAGGGCGAACGTGGAAAAGAAATCCAAGAGATGCTTATCCATGATGCACCGAAGTATGGAAACGATGATGACTATGCGGACAGTTTAGTTCGAGAAGCATACGATATTTATGTGGATGAAATTGCTAAATATCCAAATACTCGTTATGGACGTGGGCCAATCGGTGGTATCCGTTACTCAGGTACATCTTCTATTTCAGCCAATGTAGGACAAGGTCGTGGAACATTAGCTACTCCGGACGGTCGTAATGCTGGAACTCCACTAGCAGAAGGATGCTCTCCATCCCACAATATGGACCAACATGGCCCAACATCTGTTCTAAAATCTGTTTCTAAATTGCCAACAGATGAAATTGTTGGTGGTGTTTTACTAAACCAAAAAGTAAACCCACAAACTTTAGCCAAAGAAGAAGATAAATTAAAACTTATTGCTTTACTCCGTACGTTCTTTAATCGTCTACATGGATACCATATTCAATACAATGTGGTTTCTAGAGAAACGTTGTTAGATGCTCAAAAACATCCGGAAAAACACCGTGACTTAATTGTACGTGTTGCAGGCTACTCAGCTTTCTTCAATGTACTATCAAGAGCTACACAAGATGATATTATTGGACGGACAGAGCATACTCTATAGTAAAGAGGTATGTATATGGAATTTATGCTCGATACTTTAAATTTAGATGAGATAAAAAAATGGGCACGAGTGTTACCCCTTGCTGGGGTAACTTCGAACCCAACAATTGCCAAAAAAGAAGGGAACATTGATTTTTTTGATCGTATCCATAAGGTACGAGAAATCATTGGAGGATCTCCTTCCATCCATGTTCAAGTTGTCGCAAAAGATTATGAAGGAATTTTGAAAGATGCGGCTAAAATTCGCGAACAATGCGATGAAAACACCTATATTAAAGTCCCGGTAACACCTGAAGGACTTGCTGCAATTAAAGTGTTAAAAGCAGAGGGGTACAAAATTACTGCAACAGCAATCTATACTGTTTTTCAAGGGCTGTTAGCGATTGAGGCAGGAGCCGATTATTTAGCACCTTATTACAATCGTATGGAAAACTTAAACATTGATTCAGCTCAGGTTATTTCTCAGTTAGCGAGTGCCATAGAGCGTAATCATTCATCAAGCAAAATTCTAGCAGCTTCCTTTAAAAATGTGGCTCAAGTTAATCGAGCATTTAAAGAAGGAACACAAGCAATTACGGCAGGGGCAGATGTCTTTGAAGCAGCTTTTGGAATGCCTTCTATTGCAAAAGCAGTAGATGACTTCGAGGAAGATTGGTCAGCCATTCATCATAAGAATACAATTTAATAAAGGAGGAGTGTATGAGAAATTTTGCAAGCCCATCTCGTTACATTCAAGGTGAAAATGCTTTATTTGAAAATGCAAAACCTATTTTAGAACTGGGGAGTCATCCTGTTTTACTCTGTGATTCAGTAGTCTATGATATTGTAGGGGAACGTTTTGAAAAGTATCTCCTTCGGTATGGCTTTACAGTCTTGCCAGTATTCTTCAACGGTGAAGCTTCTGATAATGAAATCAATCGAGTGGTCAGCCTAGCTAAAGAAAATGGCTGTGATTTAGTTATCGGACTTGGTGGAGGAAAGACCATCGACAGTGCAAAAGCCATTGCTGATCTTTTAAAATCACCAGTTGTCATTGCTCCGACCATTGCCTCGACAGATGCTCCAGTCTCAGCCTTGTCGGTTATCTATACGGATGATGGTGCCTTTGAGCGCTATATCTTCTACTCTAAAAACCCTGAATTGGTTTTAGTGGATAGTAAGGTTATTTCTCAAGCACCAAAACGTTTGCTGGCTTCTGGTATCGCAGATGGATTAGCGACTTGGGTCGAAGCGCGTGCTGTCATGCAAGCCAACGGAAAAACCATGCTAGGGAAACACCAAACCCTAGCGGGTGTCGCCATTGCGCAACGTTGTGAAGAAATCTTATTTGCTGATGGTCTCCAAGCTATGGCTGCTTGTGAAGCCAAAGTTGTAACTCCTGCTCTTGAAAACATCATTGAAGCCAATACCCTTCTCAGTGGGATTGGGTTTGAAAGTGGTGGCTTGGCAGCGGCTCACGCCATCCATAATGGCTTTACGGCCCTCACTGGGGATATCCACCATTTGACTCACGGTGAAAAAGTAGCCTATGGCACCTTGGTTCAATTGTTCTTGGAAAATCGACCAAAAGAAGAATTGAACAAATACATTCGTTTCTATCAACAAATTGGCATGCCAACGACTCTGAAAGAAATGCATCTTGAAAATGCAAGCTACGAAGATCTTCTCAAGGTTGGCCAACAAGCCACCATCGAAGGAGAAACCATCCATCAAATGCCATTCAAGGTACAAGCTTCTGATATTGCTCAAGCCATTGTAGCAGTAGATGCTTATGTTAAGTCCTTAGGCTAACTATAGAACGGAACTCCTTTCTAAAACAAGAACTCCCATACCTTATGGTAATGGGAGTTCTTGCTTTATTTTCTTCTTTTTGGATCGGTTTGTTTAAAGATCAGGTATAAGATTCCGGCTGGCAAGAAGCAGAAGAGCCACATGACATCTAGTCCCTTAGGTTTACTGCTAGAGTTTGTTGCTTTAGATTCGCTCACGGCTATCCCTGCTTTAATACTTGGAGAAACCTGTTGCAAGCCGTTTTGGACGACCAGGCGGTTGTTTTCCAGTTTAATTGCTGGATTCGTGCCTTTTTTAACGGTTGCATAGAAGTCTTGCTTCAAGTCTACTGTCTTTCCGTCGATCGTGTGCTGGCCTGCAGAGAGCACTTTTTTATATTGGTAATCCGCAAACATTTTCTCGGCTAAGGTATTTCCGATTTGATTGCGGTAGCTTTCAGCGATCTCGACATCGTAGTTTCCAACGCCTAGGATGACTTCGATAATCCGCTGTTTCCCCCGTTTGGTTGTTGCAGTGTAGTTGTAGTCAGCAGTTGGGCTGGATCCTGTCTTGAGTCCATCCGTTCCCTTGAGTTCAAACTTCCCGCCTTCTAGCGAGGTATTGTAATTGTCATAGCTTTGCTCGTAGGGAGTCCCTTCCATGATGGTGGTGTGGGCTTGTTTGGTGTATTCCAACATCTCTGGCAGGTCGTTCACGATGTGATAAGCCAGAATAGACATATCTCGCGCTGTAATTTCGTTGTTGGCATGGACGTCATAGCGCTGAGGA
>CAUTRO010000011.1:0-12920 GCA_963540685.1 uncultured Streptococcus sp. | reverse complement strand
CTTGCTCGACAATCCAAAGACAATTGAGAGGCTAGGACTTTTGTCCCAGCCTCTTATTTTTAGCGTCGAGTTGCGGGTGCTGTGCTCGAACTTTTAATATTAAAGCGTTTCTTGAGGTAGTAGCGAAGGACAAGCGCTAAGGCTCCTAAAACGATCGCAAGGACATCCGGAATGGTTGGGTTGAGGACCTGTGGGAGTAATGAAGTAAAGGATAAGACGATGACCCAAAGGAACATAACTCCAACAAGAATCGGCATGGATTTCCAAAGAGAGGGACGCTCACTGCGATCTTTTGTGCCATCCATATACTGATAGAAGAAGTAGTACATGAGGTACAAGAGCAGAGCCCCTGTCAAACTTCCAAGGATCAAGGTAATCAACCCATAGCCAGTACGATGCGGTGCAACCAAGTTCATGAAGGCACTAATGGCAGCAAAGACACCAAAGATAAAGAGGAAGGAATCCAAAATCATGAGTGAAGGAGCATCGTTTAATTTAGGATGCTCTTTTTCATAGCGTTCTTTCTCGCTGAAAGAGTTCGCCCATACAGTTGGAGCTCCAAAAAGAGTCCGTGCCGGAATCCCTTTTCCTTGGTTTTCTTGGATAGCTGGAAGGATTTCTTGGAGGAGGCTTTCTGCTTCTTCCTCTGATTTCCCGTTTTCAAGCAATTGGTGTTTGGCAATACGGATAAATTCTTGGTTTTTCTTGCTAAGTTGGCTAAGATCGATGTGAGACATAGGTACTCCTTTGATATACAAATTTGGTTAGAACCATTTTTTATGGATGAGGTAGACGACGAGAGACCCGGTCAGGGCAAAGGCGATGAAAATGATGAGCCAGAAGGCGTTTGGTTCTCCATTGAGCGGTAATTCATTGTCTTTGAAGTTCATCCCGTAGGCCGAGAAAATCATGGTTGGGATGGACATGACGATGGTCACCATGGCCAAGGTCTTCATGATATTATTCTGGTTATTGGAGATGATCGATGCAAAGGTATCGGTCATGGAGTGGAGGATGTTTCCATAAATATCCGCCATCTCAATGGCCTGTTGGGTCTCAATCAAGGTGTCTTCCAACAGATCCTCGTCTTCTAGGTATTTCTTGATGTTGCTGGTAGCGCTAGTCAATTTTTTGATCACACGCTCATTGGTTTTCAAAGAGGCCTTGAAGTAGACGATGGTCTTTTCCAACTCCATCAACTCAATCAGCTCTTCATTACGCGTTGATTTGTGCAATTGGCTTTCAATCTGCTCGCTTTTACGATCCAAGGTCCGAAGCGCAGACAAATACAGTTCAGCATTGCGATAGAGGATCTGAAAGATAAAGCGCGACCGCATGAAGGTATAGAAATTCCGTAAACGACGATTGATAAAGGTGTCTAGGAGAGGCAACTCTTCCAAGCAAGTGGTGATAATGGCCTCTTCTGTTAGGATGATTCCCAAAGGGATCGTGACATAGTAGGTCTGATTATTCCGTTCTTCCTTGATGGGAACATCAACGATAATCAAGGTATACTCATCTTCGATGGTCATACGGGACATTTCTTCCGCATCGAGTGGTGCCCGTAAGTCAGCAATATCGATGTTAAAAGCAGAGGCGATTTCCATCGATTCACTTTGGGAAGGGTTGACAAGGTTGATCCAGCTACCGGGTTCCAGTGTCTCTATTTCTTTAAATTCAGTCGTTGTTGATAAAAAGACCTGTTTCATGGCGCCTCCCCTTGTTTTTTTACACCTTAACATTATAACAGAAAAAGGACGTTTTTGGATAAAAGAATACTAAAAAATTTGTTATAATGGAGGATAACAAAAAGGTGAATTAGAGTACAAACATGCAAGATAAAATTGTCATTCATGGGGCACGCGCCCATAATTTAAAAAATATAGATGTGGAAATTCCACGCGATAAGTTGGTCGTGGTGACGGGGTTGTCGGGTTCAGGCAAGTCTAGTCTAGCCTTTGATACCCTCTATGCAGAAGGCCAGCGTCGTTACGTGGAGAGCTTGTCAGCCTATGCTCGGCAGTTTCTGGGGAATATGGAAAAACCCGATGTGGATTCGATTGATGGCTTGAGTCCAGCCATTTCCATCGACCAAAAAACGACCAGTAAAAACCCACGTTCTACAGTGGGGACGGCAACAGAGATCAATGACTACCTACGCCTACTTTATGCGCGTGTCGGGACGCCTTATTGTATCAATGGCCATGGGGCGATTACCGCTTCTTCGGTTGAGCAAATTGTCGATCAAGTCTTGGAATTACCAGAGCGCCATCGCTTGCAAATTCTAGCTCCCATTATCCGCAAGAAAAAAGGTCAGCACAAGAATATTTTTGAAAAGGTGCAAAAGGACGGCTATGTTCGGGTTCGAGTTGATGGGGAGATCTATGATGTGACAGAGGTCCCAGAACTGTCTAAAAGCAAACAGCACACGATTGAAGTGGTGGTGGACCGGATCGTGATCAAAGAGGGCATCCGCTCGCGTCTCTTTGATTCGATTGAAGCAGCTCTTCGGATTGCGGATGGTTATGTGGTCATTGATACCATGGACGATAAGGAGCTGCTTTTTTCGGAGCATTATGCTTGCCCGGTCTGTGGCTTTACCGTCCCTGAATTAGAGCCCCGTCTCTTTTCTTTCAATGCGCCTTTTGGCTCCTGTCCAGACTGTGATGGCTTGGGCATTAAGCTGGAAGTGGACTTGGATTTGGTGGTGCCAGATGATCGCTTAAGCCTTCGTGAAGGCGCCCTTGCTCCTTGGAATCTGATCTCTTCCAACTACTATCCTCAGATGTTGGAGCAGGCCATGATCCAGTTTGGCATTAATATGGATCAGCCGTTTTCCGATCTTTCTCAAGAAGAAAAGGACTTGGTCCTCTATGGTTCAAAGGGCAAGGAATTTCATTTCCACTATGAAAATGAATTTGGTGGTGTTCGAGATATCGACATTCCCTTTGAAGGAGTCGTCACCAATATTCACCGCCGTTTCCGTGAAACCAATAGTGATTTCACCCGCAACCAAATGCGCTCCTATATGAATGAATTGACCTGTGCGACTTGTCATGGCTACCGTCTCAATGACCAGGCTCTTTCTGTTCGTGTCGGTGGGGAGAAAGGGATGCATATCGGGGAGGTGTCGGATCTATCGATTGCAGACCATTTGAAAGCCGTTGATCAGTTGGTCTTAACGGACAATGAAGCCACGATTGCAAGACCGATTCTAAAAGAGATCAAAGACCGCTTGACTTTCTTAAACAATGTGGGCCTCAACTACTTGACCTTGTCTCGATCAGCTGGGACCTTGTCTGGTGGAGAAAGCCAGCGGATTCGCTTGGCGACCCAGATCGGATCCAACCTTTCTGGTGTCCTCTATATCTTGGATGAACCTTCGATCGGCCTCCACCAGCGGGACAATGACCGCCTGATTGCCAGCCTTAAAAAAATGCGTGATTTAGGCAATACCTTGATCGTCGTCGAACACGATGAAGATACGATGAGAGAGGCAGACTACTTGATCGACGTTGGCCCAGGTGCGGGTGTCTTTGGTGGAGAGATTGTTGCGGCGGGAACGCCCAAGCAGGTGGCGCGCAACAGCAAATCTATCACAGGCCAGTATTTGTCCGGCAAACGCAAGATTCCGGTTCCCACAGAGCGCCGTTCAGGAAATGGTCGTTCTATTGAAATTACAGGAGCCAGTGAGAACAACTTACAAGATATCACAGCGCGCTTTCCTTTAGGAAAATTTATTGCGGTCACTGGCGTTTCAGGTTCTGGGAAATCGACCCTAATCAATGGAATTTTGAAAAAAGCCATTGCTCAAAAACTCAATCGCAATTCGGAAAAACCAGGGAAGTACAAGACCATTCAGGGAATTGAGCATATCGATCGCCTGATCGACATTGATCAAAGCCCGATCGGCCGGACCCCTCGTTCCAATCCAGCGACTTATACAGGCGTCTTCGATGACATTCGTGACCTCTTTGCCCAGACCAATGAAGCCAAAATTCGTGGTTATAAAAAAGGCCGTTTTAGTTTCAATGTCAAGGGTGGGCGTTGTGAAGCCTGCTCAGGAGATGGGATCATCAAGATTGAAATGCACTTCTTGCCAGATGTCTTTGTTCCTTGTGAGGTCTGCCATGGACGTCGCTACAATAGTGAGACCTTAGAAGTCCACTACAAGGAAAAAAATATCGCAGAAGTGCTGGATATGACGGTCAATAAGGCAGTCGAATTCTTCAAGCACATTCCGAAAATTGAACGCAAACTCAAGACCATCCAAGATGTGGGCTTGGGCTATGTAACGCTGGGGCAACCAGCGACCACCCTTTCAGGTGGGGAGGCCCAACGGATGAAGTTGGCTTCCGAATTGCACAAGCGCTCTACAGGGAAATCCTTCTATATCTTGGATGAACCAACGACAGGACTTCATACCGAAGACATTTCTCGTTTGATCAAAGTCTTAGAGCGATTTGTGGATGATGGCAATACAGTCCTTGTGATTGAGCACAATTTAGATGTCATTAAGACGGCGGACCACATCATCGATTTGGGACCTGAAGGCGGTGTCGGTGGCGGAACCATTATTGCAACCGGAACACCAGAGGAGGTCGCAACAACCCCTGCTAGCTACACAGGACAGTATTTGAAAGGAAAATTACAATGAACCAACGGATTAGTAACTTAAGAAATAAAATGAAAGCTCAAAACCTCAAAGCGGTACTGATTAACAATTTGAAAAATGTTTATTATTTGACCAATTTTTGGGGCTCAAACGGAACTGCCTTGGTGACAGAAGAACGTGTGGTCCTCTTTACCGATTCTCGCTACACCATCCATGCCCATGCGACTGGTTTTCCCTTTGTAGAGATTGTGGAAACCCGTGATGAGTTGACTGCAGCTGCAGAGATCGTCAAGGATCTTGGAATCAAAGAACTTGGTTTCGAGGACGAAGTGACGGTGGCCTACCATACCCGGATGGCTTCTGTTTTCAGTGGCATCAGCCTTCAACCTCTAGCGAACTTCGTCATGGAATTGCGCTTGATCAAGGATGAATCAGAGATTGCAGCCATTAAAAAAGCTTGTAGCATTTCGGACCAAGCCTTCCATGATATTTTAGACTATATCAAGGTAGGGAAAACGACCGAGTTGGAAGCAGCGACCTTCCTCGATTTTAGAATGCGGGAGTTGGGTGCCTCAGGTGTCTCCTTTGATATCATCTCCGCAGCTGGCGAACGCTCTGCTATGCCACACGCGACTCCAAGTGATCGGGTCATTAAAGCAGGCGATGCCTTGACCCTTGATTTCGGTTGCTTGTATGACCACTACGTCAGCGATATGACTCGGACCATCTACGCTGGCCATGTTAGCGACAAGGAAAGAGAAATTTACGAAACGGTTTTGAAAGCCAACCAAGCCTTGATTGCTGCTGCCAAAGATGGTCTTGGTTTCCGTGATTTCGACAAAATCCCACGTGATGTCATCGAAGCAGCCGGCTATGGCCAATACTTCCCCCATGGAATCGGTCATGGAATTGGACTGGATATCCATGAAGAACCCTACTTCAGCCAAACATCTAAAGAAGTGATCAAGGCAGGGATGGTCTTGACAGATGAGCCGGGAATCTATATTGAAGGCCTTTCTGGTGTGCGCATCGAAGACGATCTCTTGATCACGGAAACGGGCTGTGAGGTATTGACCCTTGCTCCAAAAGAATTGATTGTTCTTTAAAATATAAGTTTTTCTTAACTTTTGTTTAGACAGCGATGTGTAGAGAAGGATATGAAATGAATTGTAGAGGCATTTTCTCCTAAACATCTTATTTGGAGTCCTATCCATTTTGGTATAGAAACTATCATAACAAAACACGATTTGGATGAGGATGGACCAGGGGCGGTCCATAGCAGTCCATTCTTCCCAAAAAGCAAAGATTGCTGTTTGAGAAAAATCAAATAGTGTGTTACAATAAAGAGTAATCTATTTTTAAAAAAGAGGTAATAAAACATGATCGAAGCAAGTAAATTGAAAGCTGGTATGACTTTTGAAACAGCTGATGGAAAATTGATCCGCGTTTTGGAAGCTAGCCATCACAAACCAGGTAAAGGGAACACTATCATGCGTATGAAATTGCGTGATGTCCGTACTGGTTCAACATTTGATACAAGCTATCGTCCAGAAGAAAAATTTGAACAAGCGATTATCGAAACAGTTCCAGCTCAATACTTGTACAAAATGGATGATACAGCCTACTTCATGAACACTGAAACATATGATCAATATGAAATTCCAGTGGTGAACGTTGAACAAGAATTGCTTTACATCCTTGAAAACTCAGAAGTAAAAATTCAATTCTACGGAAGCGAAGTGATCGGTGTAACTGTTCCTACAACTGTTGAACTGACCGTTGCAGAAACTCAACCATCTATCAAAGGTGCTACAGTGACTGGTTCTGGTAAACCTGCTACAATGGAAACAGGTTTGGTCGTAAACGTTCCTGACTTCATCGAAGCTGGACAAAAATTGGTCATTAACACTACTGAAGGAACTTACGTTTCTCGTGCATAAGAGACATCTCAGGGTGTCAAATAGAAAGGAACTTCTATGGCAACTGAACAATTTGGTGACATCGTTATTGCACCACGTGTATTAGAAAAAATTATTGCGATTGCGACAGCAAAAGTAGAGGGTGTCTATTCGCTTGAAAATAAGAGTGTTTCAGATAGCTTATCCAAACGTTCACTTGGACGTGGCGTCTACCTTCATACGGAAGAAGATGGTCAAGTTTCAGTAGACATCTATCTCTATTTGGAGTATGGAGTTGCTGTGCCATCTGTAGCAGTAGCGATTCAAAAAGCGGTCAAGTCTGCGGTTTATGATATGGCAGATGTAACCTTGGATGCTGTTAACATTCACGTTGTCGGTATCGCGACGGAAAAATCTCCAAAACCAGACTTGAAAGACTTGTTTAACGAGGACTTCCTCAATGACTGATGAAATTTTATTAGAATCACGTCGAGATTTGCGCGAGCGTGCTTTTCAAGCCTTGATGGCCTTGGAGTATGATGGTGATCTTGTCGAAGCTTGTCGCTTTGCTTATCTACATGATAAAGACCTAGCCGAAGACAAAGAAGTCGATCTTCCTGCCTTTCTCTTGAATCTTGTGACCGGTGTCTATCAGTCCAAGGATCAACTGGACCAACAAATCGGTCAACATTTGAAGACAGGCTGGACAGTGGAGCGCTTGACCTTGGTGGAGAAAAACATCCTTCGTCTTGGAATTTATGAGATGACAGAGTTTGATACACCGCAGATCGTCGCAGTTAATGAGGCGGTTGAATTGGCCAAGGCCTTTTCAGATGAAACTTCATCACGATTTGTGAATGGCGTTCTCAGTCAATTTGTAACAGAAGCATAATCAAAAAGAGCCATTGGCTCTTTTTTTGAATGAAAAATACCCCCGCAGTAGTAACTGTGGGGGTTGCTTTTAAACACTTTTTCCAGAGTGGAGACTAACGGGTAAGAAATAACCAGTTGTCGCTACTTGTTTTCCTTCGATCTTTTGGAGTAGTAGGTCCACCATCAGAATGGCAATATCCTTTAGAGGTTGCTGGATGGTTGTCAGTTCAGGAGTATAAGTCTCAATGAACTGGGTTCCATCATAGCCAATCACTTTTAAATCTTGAGGAATCTGGAGTTCTAGCTCTTTTGCGATTTTCATGATCAGGATCGCTGTCAAATCATCGGAGGCAAAGATAGCATCTGGTTTTTGCTGGGTTAAAATTTGTTTGATTTCCATTTCCTTGCGAATGGGCGAGAAATCACTGGAAACGTTGATGATCGGAGACTCGGGTAGAACCGATGCAAAGCCTGCATGACGAAAACCGGTTGGGGAGTTGGAGTTGTCATTCCCTGTAATCATGATAATGTTTTGAGCTCCCGTTTTAACTAGAGTTTCTGCCGCTAGCACACCGCCAGCGTAGTTGTCTGAGGAGACAACTGGAATCTCTGGGGAGAGGTTGCGGTCAAAGGCAATGATCGGAGCAGTTACTCGGTTGTAATCCTCAATTCCTAAATTGTGGCTTCCTGAAATGATGCCATCTACCTGGTTGGCTTCCAACATCTCGATGTATTCCCGCTCTTTTTCAGAGTCGTGTTCACTATTGCAGATGATGGTCTTGTAACCATGTTTGAAGAGTTGGTGCTCTAATTTATCAATTAATTCTGCGTAGAAAACATGGCTGATATTAGGAAAAATCAAGCCAACCAACTTGGCTGATTTTCCTTGGAGGCTACGAGCCACATTATTGGGTTTATAGCCCAACTCTCGCATAGCATCTTGGACTTTTTGGATGGTTTTTTCCGACAGGTAGCCTTTTTTATTGATGACCCGTGAGACAGTAGTAGGGCTGACACCAGCAAGTTTTGCGACATCAGTTAGCTTTGCGACCATAATCAAGTTCGTAGTAGGTTCCAGTAGGGTTTCCCGCTTTGATCAAGATACCCGTTTGATCTGCATCTGGGTAGACCCGACCAGAAAATACTTTTTCTCCTTTGTTGATAAAGATTTCAAAAATTGAATTGTCAATAAAAATGTTAGCAGTTGTAGCTTGGTTATCGATTGTGCAGCTACGGCTAGTCCCAAAGTCTTGAGCATATTGTTCACCAGCTTGGCTGCGATCCACAGTCACCAATCCATTAGCAAGGTCAAATGAGAGAGCTAAGCCTTTTCCTTCCTGATTGGTGAAGAGGACGATCTCATTTTGGCTGTCTTTTTCGAATGTTAATTCCAATTCATAGCAATTCTTCGTTTGCGCCTTATTGGCAACTGCCTCACTCTCAGCACGCAAGTCTTTGATAGCTTCAACTGGGTATTGGTAGAGTTTTCCGTCTTTGATGGTTAATTCTTTGACGAGTGAAAGAGCTCCTTGATAGTCATAGGAATCCGTTGGATAAGAAACATCAGGGAGACCGAGCCAGCTGACTGCTAGGGCACGCCCATCAGGAGCGTTGAAGGCTTGTGTAGCATAAGCTTCAAAGCCATAGTCCAAGTTTTGCAATTCAGATACGTCCACTAAACGAGCCTGTTCAGGATCAAAAGAAGCCCCGATCTTATACATATTTGGGTAGATGTTATCGTAATCGAGGATCGCTTTGTCCAAACCTTGAGGGCAATAAAGAAGGACAGGTTGATCTCCAACGAAGACCAAGTTAGGACATTCCATCATATAAGCTGTACGATCATTGTTGAAATCAAGATCTCCTACTTCAACCCAGTTGCAATAATCGTTATTCACTGCTTTGTAAAGACGAATGAATCCTTTTTTCTCAAGGTCTTGACCACCGACAATGGCGTAGTATTGGTCTTTGAAATGAAAAATCTGTGGGTCGCGGAAGTGATCAGTAGAATCAGCAGGTTGATCAATCAAGATTTTGTTAATTTTTTCAATCTTTCCTTCTTTGTCCATCAAAGCGCCGACTTGATAGGGATGACGGACCCATTCTGCATCACGAACATTTCCAGTATAGAATAAGAATAGTTTGTCATCAAATTGCATGGCAGAACCAGAGTAGGCTCCATGGCTATCTAGATCTGTATCTGGAAGAAGGGTTACCCCGGTCTCTGTGAAATGAACAAGATCCTCACTTTCCAATTGTACCCAAGACTTCAACCCATGAGCGGCTCCAAATGGAAAGTTTTGATAAAAGAGGATCCATTTTCCATTAAAATAGGAGAAACCATTCGGGTCATTTAAAAGACCAGTTTTTGGTTCGACATGGTAGTGAGTATGCCAAGGAGATTTGGCCATATTTTCTTTGATTTGTTTTTTTTCTTCTTCGGTCCAGTCTTCATACCGTTTGTACCGAAGTTCGGTTGTCCATTCCATTTTATTCCTCCGAATTTTTTCTTACTTCCATAGTAACGATTTCTACATGAAAAAGCAAGCGTTAAACGAAAAATTCAGCAAAAACTGTCAAACGATTGACAGTTTTTAGAGGCTATTTTTTACAGGGTAAAAAATGAAAATCTGTGAAAATGTGAAAGTTTTTGAAAACAAGAGGAGGAGAAATATCCTTTAGCCTCGTAGTTAAAGTGAATTTGGGGTTGAAAATTTTTTCAACCTATCAAAAGCTGTCAAAAAAATTAAAAAGTTTCAAAAAAATCCTGCAAAACGGTTGACATATTCTCAATACGTGGTACAATTAATAGCGTAGAGGCGGTTTAACCGTTTACATTACAAAATATAAGGAGATTTGCTTTATGGATTACAATAAAGTAGCCAAAGAGGTTATCCAAGCAGTTGGTAAAGATAACCTAGTTGCGGCAGCACACTGTGCGACTCGTCTACGTTTGGTTTTAAAAGATGATACCAAAGTCGATCAAGCTGCACTTGATAATAACGCAGATGTTAAAGGGACTTTCAAATCAGATGGTCAATACCAAGTCATCATCGGTCCTGGTGATGTAAACTTTGTTTATGGAGAATTGATCAAAGCGACTGGTTTGAAAGAAGTGTCAACAGATGATTTGAAACAAATCGCTGCAAAAGATAAGAAATTCAATCCGTTGATGGCCTTGATTAAACTCTTGTCTGATATCTTTGTTCCAATCATTCCTGCCTTGGTTGCAGGCGGTCTTTTGATGGCCCTTCGGAACTTCTTGACTTCAGCTGGTTTGTTTGGACCAAAATCATTGGAAGAAATGTACCCAGCTATTAAGGGTCTATCAGCTATGATCCAATTGATGTCAGCTGCACCATTTATGTTCTTGCCAATTTTGGTTGGTATTTCAGCAGCAAAACGTTTTGGAGCAAACATTTTCTTAGGTGCCGCGATTGGTATGATCATGACCACACCAGATCTTGGTGGTGCTACTACATACTGGAATATCTTTGGATATAAAGTAGCACAAACAAACTATGCTTACCAAGTTATTCCTGTTTTAGCAGCGATCTGGATTTTGGCTCATTTGGAAAAATTCTTCCATAAGAAATTGCCATCTGCGGTTGACTTTACCTTCACTCCGTTGCTATCTGTTATGATTACAGGATTCTTGACGTTTACAGTCGTAGGTCCAGTGATGCTCTTGGTTTCAAACGGAATCACAGATGCGATCGTATGGTTGTATAACACAACAAGCTTTATCGGTATGACGGTCTTTGGTGGAACATACTCATTGATCGTTATGACAGGTCTTCACCAATCATTCCCGGCTATTGAAACCCAATTGCTTTCAGCGTGGCAAAATGGTAGTGGTCATGGCGATTTCATCTTCGTTGTTGCGTCTATGGCCAACGTAGCGCAAGGTGCTGCAACGTTTGCGATCTTGTTCTTGACTAAGAATGAAAAAACAAAAGGTCTTGCATCCTCTGCAGGGGTATCAGCCCTTCTTGGTATTACAGAACCAGCCCTCTTTGGGGTAAACTTGAAATACAAATTCCCATTCTTCTGTGCCCTTATTGGTTCAGCAGTTGGTTCCCTCTTTGCAGGTCTTCTCCAAGTCGTTGCTGTTTCACTTGGATCAGCAGGTTTCCTTGGATTCCTTTCAATTAATGCAACGTCAATCCCATCCTATCTCTTGTGTCAAGTGATTTCCTTTGCAGTAGCCTTTGCATTGACTTACTTCTACGGTAAAACAAAAGCAGCAGCTGTTTTTGCAGCAGAAGGAACTGTTGCTACCGCTGAAACTGCTGAAAAAGCAGAAGCAAAAGAAGTTGAAGCTGCTTCAGAAGAAGTTGTCGCAACACTAGCGGATGAAGTGATTGTAACTCCTATCGTTGGTACTGCAGTAGAACTTGCTAATGTCAATGATCCTGTCTTCTCAAGTGGAGCGATGGGACAAGGGATTGCCATCAAACCAACTGAAGGTGTTGTCTATGCTCCTGCGGATGCTGAAGTAACCATTGCTTTCGCAACTGGGCATGCCTATGGTTTGAAGACAGCCAATGGTGCTGAAATTTTGATCCACGTTGGTATTGATACGGTATCAATGAACGGTGAAGGATTTGATCAAAAAGTAGCGCAAGGTGACAAAGTCAAAGCTGGTGATGTCCTTGGTACATTTGACGCAGCGAAAATTGCTGAAGCTGGTCTTGAAGACACAACTATGGTCATCGTTACTAATACAGCTGACTTTGCTTCTGTCACACCTGTTGCAACTGGCTCAGTTGCTAAAGGTGATGCGATCATCGAAGTCAAAGCTTAATCCAATCAATAAGTTCTCAAGGACTGGTCAGCTTATCTCCAGTCCTTGAATTTTATTTCTTAAAAAAGCATGCTTTTTCTTTAGAGAAGAGAAGTAGTATTGCTACAAAATATGCTATAATAAGTAAAGGAAATTTTCATTATAAAAAGGAGCCAACATGACAAAATTATTCGGAAGTTTGGAAGCTGGCGGTACAAAGTTTGTTTGTGCAGTTGGTGATGAAAACTACAATGTTGTTGAAAAAGTACAATTTCCAACAACCAAGCCGATTGAGACTATTGATAAGTCTATCGAATTTTTCTCAAAATTTGAGGATCTTGCTGGTCTTGCGATTGGATCATTTGGACCAATTGATATCGATCCAAATTCAAAAACTTATGGCTTCATTACAACGACTCCAAAACCAAATTGGGCCAATGTTGATATCGTTGGAGCCTTCCGTCGTGCTTTGAATGTACCCATTTATTTTACGACAGATGTCAATAGTTCAGCCTACGGTGAAGTGGTGGCACGCAATAATGCGGGTGGCCATATTGAAAACTTGGTTTACTATACAATCGGTACGGGAATCGGAGCTGGCGTCATTCAACGTGGCGAGTTTATTGGGGGTGCTGGACACCCAGAAATGGGTCACTACTACGTGGCTCAACACCCAATGGATGTAGAAAAAGAATTCAAGGGCGTTTGTCCTTTCCACAACGGCTGTTTGGAAGGTTTTGCGGCTGGT